>NZ_JACJFB010000007.1:0-83154 GCF_014164325.1 Pseudoalteromonas sp. SG43-4
TTTGTCAATACTTAAATTTAAACTTTCTAAAAAGATTCACTCTAAGTTTTACTTAACACCCTGAGTTGTTCGTGCCTCGCTATGCGTTGCTGTTTCCCGTCTCAGTGGGGTCGCATTATAGGGAGCGGCGGATTTTACGCAAGCGTTATTTGCATAAAATAGTAATTAAAATTAAGCCCCAAGCAAGCACACACGATAAGCACAAGTTACTCACAAAACCCTGTTGATAACTCTTTTTTTTACATAGCTAAACCATACTAAAGCTATTAATTAAAACCTTAAAAATGCAAAAAGCACCTTATGTAGGTGCTTCTTAAAAGTAATAGTTATTAGAATCTAGGGTCTGTTTATCTTTCAAGGTTAAATTTGCAGCAGCCTGTTTGGTATTCAGGCAAGGCAGAGCCTATGTAGTGTGGTTACTCCCCATAAATAGGCGATAACGTAGCATTAATGCCAAACAGGCGCTGCCCAAAGGGTTCTTCCTAGGGGCTATTTACTCTTTGTTACTCGGTTTTTACTTAGCCCACTAGGTTACAAATCTCGCGCCGCGATTAAACACCCCCTAGTTTGAACAAATTTTAATCCGCAAAGAGCAACAGACCCTAGTATAAAATACTATATAACTTGCGGCGATACTTAGCTGCGAGTGCGTCGCCATCAGGTAAAGAGGCAATAATGGCTAAAAAGCTTGGTTTTGCTTCGTTGAAGTTCAGATCTTTTTGTAGAACTGTAAACAGTACATCCAATGCTTCTTCTTTTCTGCCTGCTTCATTAAGTAAAATACTGAGCTCTTCTTTTAATTCTAAGTCATTTGGATACTTTTCTACTTGTTGTTGCTTTTCTTTAATCTCTGGTGAATCTTTTGCTTCAAGCGCGGCTTCGCATTTTGCTTTTATATTATTAAAGTAAGCATCTTGCTCTTGTGCATCTATTGTATTTATAAGCGCTTGCGCTTCATCTACCTTGTGAATTTGAATACATATGTCTGCTAGCACTAACTTGATACGTGCATTACCGCTGTCTATTTCATAAGCTTGCTTTGCATAATTAAATGCAGCATTTAAATCTGACTTTAATAACGCTTGCTTTGCTTGCTCTAATAGTAAGTCTTGTTGCGCAGGTAAATGCTTTGCTAGGGCTTCGCGTATTTGCGCTTCGCTTTGAACACCTGCAAGTAAATCTACTGGTGCGGAGTCTTTTAATAATACAAGCGTAGGCAGTGTTTGCAGACCAACTTGTTGCGCAAGTTGAGAAGCGAGTGCTTGTTCTGCATCGCAATCTAAGTTTGCTACTACTATATAGCTTGCATTTTCTGCTGCTACTTTATCTAAAATTGCAGCCTGTCCGATGCAGTCAGGACTTTGAGGAGAGAAAAAGTTAAGCAACACCAATTTTTGTTGTGATGTTTCACCGAGTACTTGTTGAAGGTTTTGCGCATTAATACTAACTATGTTGCTCATTGAATTGATTGCCATATTCGTCTATTTAGGTTTTTATATGGTGGTGAACATAATAATTACAAGTCATATACCTAAATCACTCGGTATACATATTCAACAATAAGGGAAAATATGAAATTAACTTACCTAAGTGCAATACTTTTATTAGCAAGCCCATTAGTACAAGCAAATGGACTCGATTTGAATTTAAGCAAAGCCATGCCAGCTATTGAAAAGTTTTACCTCGACTTACACCAATCCCCAGAGCTTTCTTATCACGAACAAAAAACAGGTAAAAAGATAGCAGATAGATTAACTCAGCTGGGTTTTAAAGTAACAAGTAATGTAGGTGGCTTTGGAGTAGTTGGTATTTATAAAAATGGTGAGGGGCCGACAGTAATGATCCGCACTGATACTGATGGCTTACCTATTATTGAGCAAACAGGAAAATCCTATGCCTCAAAAGTCAAAGTAATAGACGAGCACGGTGCAAAAGTAGGTGTAATGCACGGCTGTGGCCACGATATCCACATGAGCTCTTTTATTGGAACTGCAGAGCAGTTAATTGCTCATAAAAAACAGTGGCAAGGTACATTAATGATGGTTGCACAGCCTGCAGAAGAAGTAGGTGGGGGTGCTAAAGCGATGTTAAGCGAAGGACTATTTAGTAAATATGCAAAACCTGATCATATAATTGCTTTACATGTAAGCGCTAGCGTCCCCGCTGGTAAGGTATCAATGAAAAATGAATACACGATGGCAAGTGTAGATTCTGTCGATATTACAATTAAAGGTAAAGGTGGTCATGGTGCTTACCCTCATACAACTATAGACCCAGTGGTTATAGCTGCACGCACTGTACTTGCTTTGCAAACAATCACAAGCCGAGAGCTTTCACCGCTTGAGCCTTCTGTGATTACAGTGGGGTCTATTCATGGTGGCTCAAAACATAATGTGATTTCGGATGAAGTAAAACTACAACTCACTCTTAGAAGCTATAACCCCGATGTAAGAAGCGCTCAAATAGCAGCAATAAAACGAATCACCGCAGGTATTGCACAAAGTGCTGGCTTAAATGAATCTAACTACCCTGTAATATATGTACATGAAGATGAATCGATTCCATCTACTTATAATAACCCTGCACAAACAGACATTGTTAGAAACTCTATTGCCAGCGCAATTGGCGATACTAATGTACTTGAAACACAAGCTGTAATGGCGGGTGAAGATTTTGGCCTATACGGGCGCACCGATGAAAATATCCCTATCACCCTCTTTTGGCTAGGAGGCGTAAACCAAGCACAATATGCAGATTCAATAAAAACAGGTGAGGTACTCCCTTCTCTACACTCTAGTAAATTTGCACCAGATTATAAAGTTGCTATTCCTACTGGAATAAAAGCAATGAGTAACGCTGCTGTTGCTTTATTTAATAAGTAACCTGAATTCTGGATAATAAATCTATCTCAAACAGAGTTCAGGTTGAGTAATATCGTTTAATAAAAAAGCTCTGTTGCTAACTAGCAACAGAGCTTTTTTTATAACTCGACTTTTTAAAGGTCGCTTTTCCACCTCGTTTAGCAAAACGTTTTTTAGGTGAGGTTTTTGGTAACTTCGCAAATGCATTGCTATCGCAGTTTGCTGCTAATTGAACAAACCCATTTAGGTCAGCAAGTAAAGGCTGTAAAAATTGCTGATAACTCATTGCCTGCTGTGCAATATCACCTAAGCTCGACTCCCACTTTGCGGTTAAATCAGGACTCGCTAAACCTTGTGGTAATACGCTAATAAGAGCAAGTCCCGTTTCGGTCGCTCTAATTGACTTACCTTCACGTTTTAAAAAACGCCGCTTAAATAGCAACTCGATTATTCCCGCACGTGTTGCCTCCGTACCTAAACCATCAGTGTCTTTTAATACTTTTTTAATTTGTGGATCTTTAACATAACGGCTAATGCCCGTCATCGCAGCCAACAATGTGGCATCGGTAAAATAAGCAGGGGGTGATGTATGCTTTTCGACTACTTCGCCTTTATCGCAAAAAAGAGGCATACCTTTTGTTAAAGGAGGTAGCGAGGCTTCATCTTTTAATTCAGATTTACCCATTAACACCTTAAAACCCAAGCTTACATCTTGCTTTGCATTTGCCTTAAAAAGCCCACCAGCAATAATTACCTCAGCTTTAGTTTCGTTATATATATAGTCGGGATAAAACTGAATTAAGTAATGACGGCTTATTAATTGATATACCTTTGCTTCGTCACCGCTCAAACTCGCTGACTTTAACTGCTTAGCCGTAGGCACAATGGCATGATGGGCAGCTACTTTTGAATCGTTAAAACATTTACTATGCTTTTTTACATCAGCCCCGTTTACTAATTCACTGCTTTGCCCCCCATTTGCACTTATTGCCTTTAAAATAGCAGATGCTTCTTGATGGTGATCTTTGGGTAAATAACGATTATCTGAGCGTGGGTAAGTAATTAGTTTATGACGTTCGTAAAGTATTTGGCAAATATCCAATACTTTTTGAGCTGGCATACCAAATGCTTTAGCGGCATCTATTTGCAGAGCAGATAAATTATAAGGTAATGGAGCACTTTGCTTTTTTTGTTTTTGGTCGAGTGAAATAAGCTCAGCACTTTGCCTTGTAATACGTGAAGCAACATTTTCTGCAAGAGCTTTGTTAAGTATTCGCCCTTCTTCATCTTGATGTGGCTCACATGCTTTGCTTGGAACCCACTTAGCTATGAATGGTTGATTATCAGGAGTAAGCAAATGCGCCAATACATCGTAAAAAGGCTTAGATACAAAGTTCGCTATTTCGTTATCTCTATTAACAACAAGACCTAAAATAGGGGTTTGCACTCGCCCTACCGAAAGCACATTACCAAACCCTGCTTTTTGCCCAGCTAGTGTGTATGCACGTGTTAAATTCATACCAAATAGCCAATCAGCACGAGAGCGCGCTAAAGCAGATACACTTAACGGAATAAAATCTCGATTAGAACGCATAGTACCCAGTGATTTTTTTACTGCGGACAAATTTAAATCACTAATGAGTAAACGTTGCGTACTTTGCTTTTTAGCCTGACTTATTTTGGCTTCTTCTATTACTTGATCGACTAGTAGCTGGCCTTCACGGTCTGGATCGCCAGCGTGAATAAGTTGCGAGGCCTGTTTAATTAATTTTTTTAAAACAGTGAGCTGTTTGCGAGTTTTGGTTTTGGCTTTTAACTTCCACTGTTCAGGTATTATAGGTAAGTGTTCAAACTGCCATTTTTTAAAGCGCTCATCATAGTCATCGGGTTCTGCTTGTTCTAGCAAATGCCCAATACACCACGATACACAATCGCCATTAGCGACTTCTATATAACCATCATGTTTTTTATGTGGTTTTGGTAAGGCATCAGCAATTGCTCTGCCTAGTGATGGTTTTTCTGCAATGTAGAGTTTCATGGGAGTCGCTCACTCACTGTTTATATAAACAGTAGTTTAGCACAGCTATTTTGAAGGTAGGGAGTTTTCTATTTTTGACTTTACACTACCTTGCTTAGTGAAAAGGATAATTAAAGGTAAATAGCATACAACCACCGTGGCAATATTGATAAATGGCATTAGGGTCTGATAAATAACGGTACTGTAAGCTAAATCCCACAAATGGCGGTCAACTAATCGGAATAGTTGTAATATAGGTGCGCCAATAACAACTAGTTGCCCAATAACACATTGCCATAAATAAACTTTATCCTTTATACCCCAGTAAGCTATAAGTGCCATCCAAATAATATCTGTGATCGCCCAAACTAAATAACGATAAATATAAATGTCATCAAACGCTCGTAGGCTTGAAGCAGTTAGGTTACCAAAGAGGAAAAAAGCTGCGGTAAGTAATACAAATCGAAAGGCTAGGCGATCTTTAAATACAAAAAATATAAAAATAGCCGGACTTAGCATTAAAACCCAGCTTTTGCTTAAAATACTAACAATATATAAAAACCATTCAGGCAAAATACTCTGCCCTATTTTGTTTTTTTATCGTCATCAGTACCATCACCATTACCCGGCATGTCGCAATATTTATTGATTATTTTCACAGGCACTCCATTACATATGTTAAGGAAATGTACTGTAAGCTAAAATGACGAAATTGCCAAGATACTTAAGGCAATTAAGTACCTTAAATCAAAACAAACATAGTGAAATATAACACAAGCAATAACTTAGCGCACATCAATAGGAGCAGACTCTTTAGCCTTACCTTGCAGGATTGATATTTCTACTCGACGGTTTCTTCGGCGATCTTCATTTGAATCGTTTGGAACAAGTGGACGAGTATCAGCTCGCCCCACTACCATCATGCGGTTTTTATCAAACCCTTGCACCGTTTGCAGCTCGCTTGCTACAGCTACAGCTCGCTTTGACGATAAGTCCCAATTATTAATATATAGCTCATTCGATACCTGAAAATCGTCGGTATGGCCAGATACAGTTATTTCGCCAGGTACATCTTTTAACAGTACACCAATATCTTGAATTATGGGTTTAAACTTAGGTTGTAAAAATGCACTACCCGAAGGAAATGAACCATTCTCTCTAATACGAATAATTATTTGCTGCCCTAAAGATTCAAGCTCAATTGCACCATCTATTATTTGCTTTTCAAGCTGCTGCGCGATTTTTTTAACGAGCTCGTTAGTTTGTTCCTGATCGGCCGCTGAAGTTGCTTGCTCTGACGATTGCTCTTGAGAAGTACTACGAGATTCGCCACCACGTTTGTCCCCGCGTTGTTCTTGCCTGCCGCCAGCTGAGCTTTCATCTCCAGCCTGAAACTCTAACATTTGTTGAGTCATTTCGACTGTTTGCTGCTGAATGGTTTCTATTGGGGTTGGCTCTGGTTTGCCTGGGGTAAACTCCATAGCAATAACAGAGGTACCTTTAGGGATATCTTTTACTTCAATTTTATTCTGCACACCAAAAGCAAACTTCATAGAGCCCGCAATTTGTTTAAACTTAAGTACATCCATTTCTGAAAACGCAAGCAAGAGTACAAAAAAGCACATTAACAGTGACATTAAATCGGCAAACGTTCCCATCCATGCTGGTAGGCCTGGTGGTGGGCATTTGCACTCTTGATCAGACATAATTACTCCTCGGTATCTACTTTGCGTTTAGATTCAGCTAAGTAATTTTTCAAAATACCTTCGATAACTTTTGGATTTTGGCCATCTTGTATACCTAAAATAGCATCTAAAATTAAACGCTGATTCATAGCTTCTTCGTCTTTACGCAGTTCAAGTTTTACCTGAATAGGAATTGCCACAACATTGGCTAAAAAAGCACCATATAAAGTTGTTAAAAGCGCTACCGCCATTGCCGGGCCAATTGCTTTTGGGTCATCCATGTTAGATAACATTGCAACTAAGCCAATTAGAGTACCAATCATTCCCATTGCTGGTGCAATATCGGCTAATGACTTAAATAAGCCTGCGCCCATTTCATGTCGAGTAGTGGTTAAAGAGATATCTTTTTGAAGTGTGGCGCGAACAACATCTGCGTCATGGCCATCAACAAGCATGTCGACGCCTTTGCGCATAAATGGATTTGGGATTTCAGCTTCTTCGAGTGCTAAAAAGCCCCCTTTACGAGCTGAATCAGCAAGTTCTACTGCTTTTTCAATAAGTTCTTCTGGCGTTTCAATTTTAAACATAAACGCTTTAGCAACAACTTTACCTATACCCAAAAACTGCGACATGGTGAAATTTGATAAAACAATGAAAAGTGAACCACCAAATACAATTACACTAGAAGGAGCATCGGCAAACATAGCCATTTCACCGCTACTACTCATAAACATAGACATGACAATTAAGCCAATTGCGCCTAGGATCCCGATTATGGTTGCTAAATCCACATTTCCTCCAGAAGTTTCATGCTTAATGGCCTTATCATAAACTTTTATTATTAACTGCTTATCGGCAACATATTGAATTGCTTAAGCCATTTTTATAAATAAACATAAAAAGCAGCCTTTAGCACTATTTTAGATCAAGTTATAAGGGCTACCTAATTATCAATTGATTTATTAAACTAACAGACCGCTATTAAGGCTTTATTAATACACTTGAAATATAATTTAACGTTATAAAGGTAAAAAACCAATATCATCCTTTGACCTAGTTTAGCATTCCCCCTAAAATTGACCCCTAAATTTATTATGTAAGCTGAAATAAAGATGGCGACTAAAAAACCTGAAAACTTAAGTTTCGAACAAGCACTAGAAGAATTATCTACAATCGTTAGTGACATGGAACAAGGTGACTTATCGCTTGAGCAATCGTTAAAGCAATTTGAGCGTGGAATTGCATTAGCAAGTGCTTCATCAGGTAAATTACAGCAAGCAGAACAAAAAGTATCAATTTTGATGGGGAATGGCGAAAAGTCAGTTCTTACGAATTTTGATAATGATATGGAATAGCTGTGAGCATAAATAATTATATCGAACGTGCTCAAAAAGATGTAGTAGCGACCTTACAACAGCATTTTAAACAGCCTCTCGATACTGAAGAAACAGTCAAGAACGCCACCCAGTATGGATTATTTAATGGCGGTAAAAGATTACGTCCATTTTTAGTTTATGCCACAGGTAAAATGCTCGGTGCAAACCAGCAAGACTTACATGTACTTGCAGCTGCAATTGAGTGTATCCATAGCTATTCGCTAGTTCATGATGATTTGCCCGCTATGGACGATGACGACTTACGCCGTGGCCGCCCTACTTGCCACATAGAATTTGGCGAGGCAAATGCAATTTTAGCCGGTGATGCCCTACAAACACTCGCCTTTGAGCTTATTGCGAATCACAAATTTACATGCTCGTCGCAAACACAAGTAAAAATGATTGCTACGCTTGCCAACGCATCAGGCCTTGAGGGCATGGTAGGCGGACAAGGTCTTGACATAGCAGCAACAGATAAAGTAATTACCGTACAAGAGCTTGAGCGAATACATAAGCTAAAAACCGGAGCTTTAATTAATTGTGCAATTACACTTGGTGCACTGTGCAGTGAAAAGGCAGATCAACAAACCTTAGAAAATTTAAGCATTTTTGGGTATGCTATAGGGCTGGCGTTTCAAGTACACGACGACATTTTAGATGTTGAAGGCGATACGGTTACTTTAGGTAAACCACAAGGCTCCGATATTGCCGCGAATAAAGCGACATATCCGGCGTTATTAGGTATGCTAGGCGCTAAAGAAAAGGCGCAAAATTTAATACAACAAGCCCATGAAGCGTTGGCAAATATAGATGCTGACACAACACTTCTTGCGTCGCTAGCAAATTACCTAATTGAGCGTGACCACTAATTTTTGCTCATACGTATTGCAATTAGCACTGACATTATTACTCAACATTAATTATTCGTAAAAGCTTTGAATGAATTAATGTTAGCGAAGGATATATATAAAACCATGACACTTGATAGTAGCAAGTATCCATTACTTAATTTGGTTGACGAGCCAGCCCAATTGCGTGACTTAGCGCAAGACAAACTCCCTGCATTTAGCAATGAGCTGCGCGATTATTTACTCAACTCAGTATCGCAAAGTAGCGGTCATCTAGCGTCTGGTTTAGGGACGGTTGAACTAACCGTTGCGCTACATTATGTTTATAACACTCCAGACGATCGCCTAGTTTGGGATGTGGGTCACCAAGCTTATCCACATAAAATCCTTACAGGTCGTCGCGACCAAATGCACACTATTCGCCAAAAAGACGGTTTGCACCCTTTTCCTTTTCGCGATGAAAGCCAATACGATACGTTTAGCGTAGGTCATTCAAGCACCTCTATTTCAGCTGCCTTAGGTATGTCTATTGCCGCCCAAAAAGAAGGCAAAGGTCGAAAATCTGTAGCCATTATTGGTGACGGAGCTATCACCGCAGGCATGGCATTTGAAGCGATGAATCATTTAGGCGATGTAAAATCAGACATGCTTATTATTTTAAATGATAACGAAATGTCGATTTCAGAAAATGTTGGCGCATTAACAAATCACTTTGCCCGAATTTTATCAGGTAGCTTTTATACTAACATTCGTGAAGGCAGTAAAAAGTTACTCTCAGGTGTGCCTCCGGTAAAGCAACTTGCCAGTAAAATGGAAGAGCACATTAAGGGCATGATGATCCCGGGGACCTTCTTTGAAGAATTAGGCCTAAATTACATAGGCCCAATTGATGGTCACGATGTAAACATGCTTGTAGATACATTACGTAATATGCGTAATTTAAAAGGCCCACAGCTTTTACATATAAAAACGCAAAAAGGTAAGGGCTATAAACCGGCTGAAGCCGATCCTATTGGCTACCATGGTGTACCAAAATTCGACCCAAGCACAACTAGCCTGCCTAAATCTAAACCTAGCGCTGCTACTTTTTCAAAAGTTTTTGGCGATTGGTTATGCGACATGGCAAAGCAAGACAGCAAGTTAATGGCTATTACGCCAGCAATGCGCGAAGGCTCTGGCATGGTACGTTTTTCTAAAGAGTTTCCAGATCAATACTTTGATGTGGCCATTGCAGAGCAGCATGCTGTTACTTTAGCAGCTGGTTTTGCTTGTGAAGGTTTAAAACCTGTTGTTGCTATTTACTCGAGCTTTTTACAACGTGCGTATGACCAATTAATACATGATGTTGCACTGCAAAACTTACCTGTATTATTTGCCATTGACCGCGCTGGTATTGTTGGAGCCGATGGTGAAACTCACCAAGGTGCGTACGACTTAAGCTTTATGCGCTGTATTCCAAATATGGTAATTATGGCACCAAGCGACACCAACGAATGCCGCCAAATGCTATACACCGGTTATAAAGAAAACTGCCCTGTTGCAGTTCGTTACCCTCGAGGTAGCGCAGGTACTGCAGACATTGAAAGCACTATGCAACTGCTCGAAATAGGTAAGGCAGATACAATTAAGAAAGGCAGTAAAATTGCCATTTTATCGTTCGGTACATTACTTGAAAACGCCCAGCTTGCAGCTAACGAATTAGATGCAACGCTTGTTAATATGCGTTTTATTAAACCACTTGATACTGCACTTTTAAATGAGCTTGCTACTAGCCACGATACCTTTGTTACGCTTGAAGATAACGCGATTGCTGGCGGTGCCGGCTCTGCAGTTAATGAATACTTGGCAACGCAAAAAGCTGATATTAATATCCTTAACTTAGGTATTCCTGATGAGTTTATTAAACACGGCACGCAAGATGAAATGCACGATGAAATGGGATTAGGCGAGCAAGGAATATTAAACGCTATTAAGGCGTTTATCGCTTAAGCTATTTACTTAGTTTATTAAAAAGGAGCCTCAAGGCTCCTTTTTTTGTTTTTAATTTTAACTTTTTTGCATCCAGTTTCATTTTATAGCCGTTATTGATATGAGGTTAACATGTAAATAATCGGTGCCGCTTAGTCTATGCCTTATGAGCAAGCGCGTTATTTACCTACATTTGATGGAATATTTAAAAGGTAAAAATGATGAATAAAGCTAATTTAACAACTCATTCAACACAAAAAAACACACTTAAACACACGCTTAGTTTTTCAGCTTTAACACTTGCAGTATTAATCGGCATTACAGGCTGTAGCTCAGACGATGGTGAAAACGGCGTAGATGGTATTGCAGGCACCGATGGACAAAACGGTACCGACGGTACAAATGGCAACCCTGGTTTTGCATCAGCCACATTAATTTTGGCAAACAATGGCGAGAGCAATACAGGCACTATCGATTTAATTAACCAAAACGCCTCTAAACTAAAAACCTTTAATACAACAGCTAACGAAGGCGTTGCATTTGATAGCTTAGGTAATTTATTGCAAGCAAGCGACAGCGAAAATGGCAGTATTAAAACTATTTGCCAGCTTGCAAATCGTAGTGACGGCGCAACCTATACAGCTAATACAGATCGCGAAATAACAGGTACTAACACAACACTGGTAAACCCTAAAGGAATAGCTGTAGCACAAAAGAGTGGCCTTGTTTTTATTGCTGACTTTGGCGCTATGCAAGTAACGACTTTTGGCGCTACAGCCGCGGGCGATGCAGCGCCTTTAGGCACAACTATTACAGAAGCGGCGCCGTGGGATGTTGATTATGATGAATCTAACGACCGCCTTTATGTAGCACTAACAAATGGTGATGTAGCCGTTTATGATAATTTTGTTGGTGGTGAATTTGCCGCAATGCCAAGCCGCACAATTACTCCAAGTAATAATGATGGCACGCAAATATCTGTAAATATTCACGGCATTGTTTATGACTCAAATACTAACAAACTTGTTTTGTCTGATGTAGGCAGTGCCTCAGACGCAACCGATGGTTCGTTATTTGTAATTAATAATGCTTCAACTGCAGAGGGCTTAGTAAGCGTTGCACGAAGTATTGCCGGTCCAGCAACAATGCTTGGTAACCCAGTTGATATTAGCCTTGAAGGTAGTGACTTACGTGTAGCTGAAAAATCAAATGATGCTGTTCTTGTGTTCAGCAATATATTTTCAGGTGAGAGCGGCGATATCACTCCTGATTTAGTTACCTCAACAATTAAACCTGAGTCAATTACTAAACTGGGTATACAAAATGAAATGGCTGATATTTCAGATAGTGATACCGCTAATATGGCGCTGCTAGGTGTTGCTGTAAGTAGTAATCCGGGCACTGCAGGTGAAACAACTGGGCAAATTAGTCGATTAAGTTCACAACTTAACACAGAAATTGGCAACTATAATGCAAGTCAAACTATCGAAAGTGTAACTTTTGATAAAGCGGGTAATAGTTATACAACGTTCGATAACAGTACAACCTCAATTGGCGGTATTGTTATTTCAAATAAAGTGGCAATAAACAGAGATGGGCAAACTTATAATACGAACCAAGACAGCATTATTACTGGTTCGAATACAGGCCTTATATCTCCTAAAGGTCTTGATGTGGCTTCTGATAGCGGTATGATTTTAGTTGCAGAAAATAATGCAGATACTCCAAGTATTTCAATATTTTCAACTTGCACCACAGGGGATGCAAGCCCATTAATGACGCTTACGTTTGCAAACGATGCTCGCCCTTGGGATGTTGATTACGATGCAAACACTGATCGAGCTTTTGTAGCACTAACAAATGGAACCGTTGCTGTATTTGACGAAGTTAAAAGCAAACTAATGGCTGGTAGTACTAATATTGCAGTTGAGGATAGGCTTATAACGCCAGCAAATGCAGGTACAGCAGTAGCAGCACCAAGCAACATGCACGGCATCGACTACGACTCGCTAAGTGGCTCGCTAATACTCTCTGATGTTGGTAGCGCAGCAGTTGCTGACGATGGCAAAATATACGTATTGAATAACGTAGCAACGGCATCGGGCTTGGTAAACATAAGTACCACTATTAGCGGTCCAAATACCCTACTGGGTAACCCTGTTGATATTATGTATACCGGAACAGATTTATACGTAGCTGAGAAGTCAAATAATGTGGTTATGCGATTTAATAATATTTTAAGCAGTGCAGGCGGTGATATAAGCGCCGATACCAGTACGGCATTTACAGCCCCTGAGTCGATTGCAATATTACCAGCTTGGCTTAACAAATAGAGTTAACCTCACCATGCCTGACCAATAACCTTGGTCGGGCATTATCGCATCCACACTTTTATATCTGCCAAGCCATTACTTTGTAAAATACCTAATTGCTGATCAACATTAGAGTTTTGTTCAAACTCAAATGCATCGAGCTGATCATCAAACGTAATATTAGCCACACCATCACCACCGCGCTTTTTAACTTGATGCAGTGCTATATCTGCTAAGTTAATAGAGGTTTCCCAGCTAATTACCTGTCCGCCTAGTAAAGGTAATGGATAAAATGACCAACCAATTGATGCCGTGATATTAGTTGTTTTTCCATTTGGTAATTGGAACGAATTAGCCGCTATTACTTTACAAAGTTCTGAGGCATAGCTATCTATTTTATTGCATTTAAAGTCACGTAATAATAATAAAAACTCATCACCACTCCAACGTGCCACATAGTCAGAGCCCTGCGTACGCGAATTTAACAATGCAGCCATTTGCTGTAAGCAGCTATCACCTGCAATTGGGCCATACGCATCGTTAATACGGCTGAAGTTATCAAAGTTAATAATTACCAGCACCAGTGACTTACCTTGTGCCTGCAGCGACTGTGAATTACGTTGAAAGTGCTCAATATCTTTAGGGAGTTGATCAAACAAAAAGCGGCGGCTACGTAGCCCTGTTAGCTCATCTGAGTGACTCACTAATTTAAGCTGTGAATTCACTTGGCCTAATTTATCATTAGCTTGGCGAAGCTCTAAGGTACGCTCAGTGATTAAGCCCTCTAATGCTTCTTGTTTTCTGCGTTCTTGTGCTCTAAACACCCAAAAAATGAGATAAAAAAGCAAAATAAAACCACTGGTAATTAAAAGCCTAAAGTAAATTGTTTCGTCAAAGCGCTCAGGCACTACAAAACCGTATTCTACATCTTGCGCTTTAGCCCAGTCTTCACCTTGGCGCTTAGCTTCTAATTGAAACAAAAACGAGCCAGGAGGCAAGTTAGTATAAATAGCTTCACGTCGCGTATTTGCATAGCGCCAGTCACTATCTAAGCCACTTAGTTTATATCTAAATTCAATGCTGTTTGGTGCATAGTAATCAATAGCTGTGTAAGTTAGCGTTATATCACGCTCGTCTGTTTCTAATGATGGTTTTTTACCAAGCGCAGCGGTAGTTAAATGACGAAGTGGCGTTGTTATTGTCTCTATTGTTGGCTTTAATGCAAGCACACCAAATAGCTCTACATTTTTAGGTATTTCAACAACACCTTGTAAGCTTGGGTACCAAATAGAATTTCCGGTGTCTGCTACCGCATCATGCCCAAGTCCACTACAACATTGATTCGCTTTACCATCAAGTTGACGGTCAAAAGATGAAATTACTTCTTCAACTTTTAAGCTTTTTATTTCTGTTTTAAATTGCTCTACAGGCATTCTGTAAACACCTTTCATGGTGCTTACCCAAACATGCTTTAACTTTTCATCATATTCTAGGCTAAATATAGAACCATACGGTAAACCATTAGCTGCATCGAGCTGACGCCATTGCCCTTGCGTACTTCTGTAAAAAAGCCCGTCGTTAAGAGAGCCGATTAAAATACCCACGCCATCTATATGTAGCACGCTAGTTACGTATGCGCTTTCAAGTGTTGTTTGGTCGCCAATTTTTTCAATGCCACGGTCTGTAAAGTAATATGCGCCCTTACTAGTACCAATCACACCAAAGTTTGTTTTATCTAATACGTAGGTAATAAACTTACTACCTAAAAAAGCGTTATAGGCAAAAGGCGTTAAACCAGCATAATTTAATCGATATAAACCGCGTCCGGTACCAATCCAAAAGCCGCCTTTACTAGAGCGACTTATTGCAAATACCGGATTATCGCGAAGTGCTCGACCTGGGACGGTGTAAAGTGTCTTGTTTTCAAAAACAAATAAGCCGCGCCCCGTGGCTATATATAATCGCTCACCATCAAATTGTAGATCGTGTACTGATGCGTATCCATATTTACTACTTGGGACTAAATTAATAAAACTTTTATCTAAATCGAAATAACCAATGCCGCTTTTATTCGCAACCCACAGTTTACCATCGGGTGCTTGGCTAATAGCCATAACAGATTCGGTCATGTTTGAAACTGCTGAATGCCTTTCGACTCGTCCTTCATGAGCAAGCCACAAGCCTTCACTAAAGCTTGCTAACCAAACGTTATTTTTATCATCTCTAAAAATATCAGCAAACCATATACTTTGATCGAGTTGGCTAGGCTCTACCCATTGCCACTCACCGGTTTTATCTCTGAATAATAAGCGTCCATAGGTCGAAACCCACAAGCCACCATCGGTATCACTCATAAACTTATAAACGGCTGAGTTATTTGCATTAGGTAGAGGAAAAGGTCTTAGCTCGTCATCTAAATCTAAAAAGTATGCACCTAGCTCAGAAGCTATATACAAATTACCATTTAAAAATGATAAATCGTGCACTATGGTTTGCGCTAAGCGCTCTGGTAAAGATATTTTTGCGGTAAGCTCTAAACGTAGTTTAGAAAAATCTGATGAGTTTTTTGTAAGGCGTAATAAATGACGATCATTAACCAGCCAAATGCCTTCAGGAGAGAGTGCCATTTGGCTAACAGAGCCAACTATTTGTGTGATCACAGTAGCATTAACAATAGGTAGAGGACCATTTACTTCAGTGCGTAAATCAACTTGCCCTCTATCTACATAGTATAAGCCGTTGGCCGCAATCCATATGCTACCTTTAGAGTCCTCAAGAATATCCCTTACTGGACCTTTAATATTAAATTCTTGTGCTGCAAATGTGGCTGGGTTAATAACTACCAAGCCACTTTTAGTGCCTACCCATAACAAACCACTAGAATCGACTAAAAGCTTATTAACACCATTACTAGGCAAGAATGGACTATTTTGCGTGTTGTAATTTGTAAATGTTGTACCATCAAAACGGCTTAAACCAAATTGCGTACCAAGCCACATATAGCCTTGCTGATCTTGCACAACACTTTTAAGTGATTGCGACGGTAGGCCATCTTTTATATTCCATTGCTTAACTACGTAATCAGTAATTGAAGCCCAACTTGGCGTCGCGCACAACATAAGTACACAAACCAGTAAAAATCGCATCATATTGCTGCCACCTAGTTAAACAAATCAAATATAAAAATTAAAAGGGCAGTAAACCCACTTTTATTAACGCTTGTAAACATATAAGCGAAAAAATACCCGCAAGTATATCGTCGGCCATTATACCTAAACCGCCATGTACTCGTTTGTCTAGCATACGGATTGGGCCGGGTTTTGCTATATCAAAAAAGCGAAATAACAAAAAACCTACGAGTAATGTTTGCCAGTTAAGTGCTGCGCCAATCATAGTGATGTAATAACCCGCCACTTCATCCCATACAATAGCAGGATGATCGTGCACGCCTAAATCATCAGCCGTTTTACCGCACGCCCATATACCAAATATACTGATCACAACGGCAAATACAATTTGCAGCCATAACGGATAATACATGGTCATAAAAATGAATGGCAAGGCAGCAAATGTACCAAATGTACCGGGCGCTTTAGGGGCAAGCCCAGTCCCAAAGCCCAGACCAAAAAACTGATGTGGACGCTTTAAATTAAACTTGCGGTTATTGTTCAAACCAGCTCCTTTGCAAAGTGCTCAAAACCCTGCGGTTCAAAATCAAACTTTTCACCGTTGTGTAAAAGCTCAATTTGGCCATCGCCACTTTTAACTTGGCCAATGCATGTTGCATCTACACCATACTGGCGTAGCTTTATTTCTAACATACTCTTATTGCTATCAGGGACCGTAAAAATTAATTCGTAATCATCACCGTAACTGAGAATAAATGGCAGCTGCTGATTAAAATCAAGGCTTGCTTGCATCGCATCTGAAGTTGGAATACTTTCAATATTCACCACTGCACTTACTTGTGACATATCGAGTATATGACTTAAATCAGCGATTAAGCCGTCCGACACATCGATAGCCGATGATGCAAGGCCTCGTAATACCTGCCCTGCAGCAACACGTGGGGTTGGAAAGTCAAAGCGTTTATTTACGTACTTTAAATGCTCTGGCTCAATACTTATACCTTGTTTGCGAGACTCAATTGCAAGTCCAGCGTCACCTAGCGGACCCGTAACATAAATCCAATCACCCACTTTTGCGCCACTACGACGAAGTGCAGTACCTTCGGGTACAGTCCCTTTCGCACAAATAGTGATGGTTAGTGGGCCCTGAGTTGTATCGCCACCTATAATCTGCACATTAAAATATTCAGCAATTTCATGCATGCCATCAGTAAACTCTTCAATCCACTGTGGGTCAATACTTGGCAAAGTTAACGCAACTGAAACCCAAGTTGGCTCAGCACCCATGGCCGCTAAATCACTTAAATTAACAGCAAGCGCTCTGTGACCTAATGCACGAGGGGAAATATCATCAAAAAAGTGTACGCCAGCAACAAGAGTGTCTGTTGTAACGGCAAGTTGGCAGTTTTGTGGAACGGTTACTAAAGCGCAATCATCCCCTATACCTAGGTTTACATCACGACGGGTGATACCGCGACCTTTAAAGTAGCGGTTAATTAATTCAAATTCCTTCATACACAAAAAAGCCGGCCTATGCCGGCTCCCCTCTTTAACGGTTTACTTACTTGCGTAAATGCTTAACAGCTTTATCAAGTACACCGTTTACAAATTTATGGCTGTCTTCAGCGCCAAAAATTTTGGCCAGCTCAATACCTTCGTTAATAGCAACTTTATAAGGTACGTCTTCACGGAACTTAAGCTCATAGCTGCTTAAACGTAAAATTGCACGCTCAACCATATCTAAGTCATCAAACGGACGTGTTAAATGTGGTGATACAGCTTCGTCTAGTTGCTTGTAATTTACAGCAACACCCGTCGCTAGATCTTTAAAGTATTCAACATCAATTTTAGTAACGTCTGTTTCGATCAACATTTGTTGTTCGATATCGGCAATTAAATTGCCACTTATTTGCCAAGAATAAACGGCTTGGAGTGCTAAGATACGTGCTTTACGTCTTGCTGCTGGTTTCACAAAAATTCCTTAAACTTAAATTTTATCTAACACATTAACCATTTCAAGCGCGCCTAAAGCAGCTTCGCCGCCTTTATTGCCCATTTTGGTGCCAGCACGCTCAATTGCTTGTTCAATGCTTTCTGTGGTTAATACGCCAAATGCAACCGGGATATCATACTCAAGTGATACTTGCGCAAGACCTTTGTTTGATTCGCCAGCAACTAGGTCAAAGTGTGGTGTACCACCTCTGATCACTACGCCTAATGCGATGATTGCATCATACTCTTTTTTTGCCGCAACGCGTTTAGCCGCTAAAGGTAATTCTACCGCGCCTGGCACATAAATAACGGTAATGTCGTCATCTGATACGCCACCTGTGCGTTTTAGCTCATCAACAGCACCTGCAAGGAGGCTGCTACCAATAAAGTCATTAAAACGAGAAATGACAATGGCAAATTTTTTGCCTGGAGCGTACTTATTACCTTCAATAATTTTCATTTGATAACCCTAAAAATAAGTTCAAGCGGTTGCGATTGCGCAAAAATTGCTGCGCATCATACCATAAAAATAAAATAATAGCCTAGTTTAAGCGTGATGCTTATTGTGGCTCAACGTAATCAACAACTTCTAAATGAAAGCCCGAAAGTGCATGGTACTTTTTAGGGCGACTCATTAATCGCATTTGTTTAATTCCAAGATCGGCAAGTATTTGCGAACCTACGCCAACAGTACGAGATGTACCTTTGAATTTACGTGGCGTAACGCTTTCGCCAGCATCAGCTGCTGCAAATGCTTTCACAGTTGCCTCTAACTCTTCAGTGCTTTCTTGCTTACCTAAAATAACTAAAGCACCTTCATTTTTAGCGATATAAGCCATTGCTTCAGAAAGGCCCCAGCTACGGTCAGCACTTCTGTCTGAAAGTAGAATATCGTTAAAGGTACTTTGCAAATGTACACGTACATTTGTCGGCTCTTGATCTTTTATATCGCCTTTGAGCAATACGTAATGTAATTGGCCGTCAATTGTGTCTTTGTAAGTAACTAAATCAAATTCACCATGAACAGTTGGTAACTTACATTTTGCTACTTGCTCAATTGTTGTTTCGTTTAAGTTGCGGTATTCGATTAAATCAGCAATGGTGCCAATTTTAATATCGTGCTCTTTCGCAAAAACTTCTAAATCAGGGCGACGTGCCATAGTGCCGTCAGCATTAAGTATTTCAACAATAACAGATGATGCTTCAAGCCCAGCTAAACGCGCTAAATCACAGCCAGCTTCAGTGTGTCCTGCGCGAGTTAATACGCCACCAGGTTGCGCCATAATAGGAAAAATATGTCCAGGCTGAACAATATCACTTGGGACTGCGCCTTTAGCTATAGCCGCTTGCACTGTACGCGCTCTATCTGCTGCTGAAATACCGGTTGTAACACCTTTTGATGCTTCTATCGACATTGTAAAGTTAGTCGAAAATGCTGCACCATTGTTTTTAACCATTAACGGTAAATCAAGTTGCTCGCAACGCTCTTGCGTCATGGTTAAACAAATTAAACCACGGCCATGGGTAGCCATGAAATTAATCGCTTCTGCGCTAATATGCTCAGCAGCTATTATTAAATCGCCTTCATTTTCTCTATCTTCATCATCCATTAAAATAACCATTTTACCGGCTTTAATATCGTCGATGATTTCTTGCGCACTGTGTAAATTCATAAATTTGCTCGTGTAAGTTGTCAGTTTCGTTATTTAATAAAACCCGCTTTAGCGAGTAAGCTCATCGAAATATCAGAGCCCGTTGGTTGCTCTGCACCCTTTATAAGGCGCTCTAAATAACGTGCAATTTGATCGACTTCTAAATTAACTTGGGTACCTACTTTAAAATGAGCAATTGTGGTTTGCTCACTCGTGTGTGGGACAATTGTTAATTTGAATTTATTACCCTCTACAGCGTTTACTGTCAGGCTTATACCATCAATACATACCGAACCTTTGTACGGAATGTATTTCATTAAATTTTCGTCAGTTGTAAGCCAATATTCTGTTGCTCTGGCGTTTGCTGTAATACTTGTAATTGTTGCGATACCATCAACATGGCCAGACACTAAATGACCGCCTAAACGAGAAACAGGTTGCATGGCTTTTTCAAGATTCACCGTTTGTCCTAAAGCATAGTGAGCAAAACCGGTCAAACTAATCGTCTCATTAGATAAATCCGCACTAAAACCATCAATATGTTTATCAACTACAGTTAAGCAAACACCATTAGTTGCAATGCTGTCACCTAACTTTACGTCTGTCATATCAAGATCAGTACTTTGGATACGAATGGCTAAGTCGCCTTGTTTTTTTTGTAATAAAGCAATTTTGCCTGTGGCTTCTATTATCCCAGTAAACATAGCACTACTCTTTTTATTAAGTGATTTTAATGAGTTTTGACGCGGTGATACGTAAATCGTCACCAATGCGCGCACATTCATTAAATGTTAAATCAACGGTGTTTTGCATACTCGTCAATTCAGGAAAATTAACTAAACTTTTTGCATCATGGCCCATTAGTTTAGGCGCTAAATAAAAAACAAACTCGTCAACTAAATTAAGCTCTGTCATTTTACCAGCAAGTGTTGCGCCAGCTTCAAGCCAAACATTATTAAACTGCAGTTGCCCAAGTTTTTCTAAAACGGCTTGTAAATCAACTTTACCGTTACTTTCACTAACTTCAATATGCTTTACAAAATGCGGCCATTGCAATGATTTATCAACCTTAGTCGTAAATATTATTACATCACTTTGGATTTCAAATAAAGCAAGGTCAGGTGTTAAACGGTTTTGAGAGTCAATTATAACACGCACGGGCTGGCGAAGCGGCAAATCAGTAGGCAGTGTGCAAGGCAGCTCACTTAGTCGCACATTAAGTTTAGCATCGTCTACTAGCACTGTATCGGCACCGGTTAAAATAGCGCAGCTTTTCGCTCGGTATAATTGTACGTCTTGTCGAGCAGCAGGACTTGTGATCCACTTACTTTGCCCATTTTTAAGCGCCGTTTTACCATCAATACTCGCTGCCATTTTGCAAATCACATAAGGTAAGCCTTGTTCCATACGCTTAAAAAAGCCAACGTTAAGTGCGCGAGCTTGTGATTCGAGTAACCCGTAAGCAACGTCAATACCCGCGTCGCTCAGTATTTTAAGGCCTTTGCCAGCAACTTGTGGATTTGTATCAACCATAGCAGCAATTACTTTTACCACACCGGCAGCTTTTAAGCCTTCGGCGCACGGTGGCGTACGGCCATAATGACTACACGGTTCAAGCGTTACATAAGCCGTTGCACCTTGTGCATTTTTTCCAGCGACAGCCAGTGCATTTACTTCTGCATGACCTTGACCAGCTAATTGATGGAACCCCTCACCAATTATTTGATTATTTTTAACTAAAACACAGCCAACATTAGGGTTAGGTGTGGTAGTAAACCGACCTTTTTTGGCAAGCTCTATGGCGCGTGCCATATACATTTCATCATGTTCAGTAAAAGTAGTTTGGTTAAGCATTTATTATACCAATTGCGTTAAATAAGTGGTCCATTATAGCGCTAAGAAAATAGCGCAATAACAAGGCTAAAATTATGACATATAGTTGTTCTATATGAATAATTTTTAACGCAGTGAGTGCGCTATTTAATGCGATAGAATGATCATATTTTTAATAAAATTGGTATTACTCCCCTAAGCGGGCAATTTCTTCGCCAAATTCACGTATGTCTTCAAACGAGCGATATACAGAGGCAAATCTTACGTACGCTACTTTATCGAGCTTCTTGAGGGCTTCCATAATGCATTCACCAACCAAATGGCTTGAAATTTCTCGCTCACCTGTAGCACGCAACTGCGATTTTATTATATTCACTACTTCGTCTACTTGCTCTGTGCTCACTGGACGTTTTTCGAGTGCGCGATTTAAGCCATTTAATAATTTATCTTCGTTAAATGGTTCGCGGCTGCCGTCTTGTTTAATAACACGAGGCATAACCAGTTCAGCGCCTTCAAATGTAGTAAAGCGCTCATGGCAGTCGTTGCACTCACGGCGCCTGCGAACTTGATGGCCTCCACCAACAAGGCGTGAGTCAATAACTTTAGTATCTTTTGCGGTACAAAATGGACAATGCATAGCTCGGTACTTCCGTTTTAAAACAAAAAAGGCCGCTATTTAGCGGCCTTTAATCTTAGCAAAAAAATAGGGTCTGTTGACCTTTCAGGATTAAATTTGTTCTATCTAGGGGCGATTTAATCGCGGCGCGAGGTTTGTAACCTAGTGGGCTAAGTAAAAACCGAGCAAAGCTTCCGCGTCCTGCTCACGCCCCTTACCTACATCCATGTAGGCAACAAAGAGTAAATCGCCCCTAGGACGAACCCGAGGGCAGTGCATGTTTGGCATTTATGCTGCGTTATCGCCTATTTGTGTGGAGTAACCACACTACATAGACTCTGCCTTGCCTAAAAACCAAACATACTACTGCAAATTAAACCTCGAAAGATAAACAGGCCCCTAGCCTATGTGATCTAAATTACTGCTGCTTATGCAATTAAGCGTATACAGGTAATTTTGCACAAATTGCTTTAACTTTTTCTTTAACTTGCGCCTGTACAGATTCATCAGTGATGTTATCTAGTACGTCACAAATCCAGCCAGCAAGCTCTTTTGATTCTTCTTCTTTGAAACCACGACGAGTGATTGCAGGAGAACCAATACGCAAACCAGATGTTACAAACGGAGAACGTGGATCGTTTGGCACTGAGTTTTTGTTAACTGTGATGTTAGCGTTACCAAGGGCTGCATCTGCATCTTTACCAGTAATATCTTTATCGATTAAATCGAGTAGGAATAAGTGGTTTTCAGTTTTGTCAGATACAATTTTGTAGCCGCGCTCTTGCATTACAGCAACCATTGCTTTTGCGTTTTTAACAACTTGTGTTTGGTATACTTTAAATTCTGGTTGAAGCGCTTCTTTAAATGCCACTGCTTTTGCTGCAATAACATGACATAAAGGACCACCTTGGCCACCAGGGAAAACTGCGCTGTTAAGCTTTTTATAGATTGCTTCGTCGCCACATGCAGAGATAATTAAACCACCACGAGGACCAGCAAGTGTTTTATGCGTAGTTGTAGTTACAACATGTGCATGAGGAACTGGGCTTGGGTAAACGCCTGCCGCAATTAAACCTGCAACGTGAGCCATATCAACAAACAGGTAAGCACCTACTTTGTCAGCAATTTCACGGAATTTAGCCCAATCAACAATACCTGAGTACGCTGAGAAACCACCAATAATCATTTTTGGTTTATGCTCAAGTGCTAGTGCTTCAACCTGTGCGTAATCAATTTCGCCCGTTGTTTCATCTAGTCCGTATTGAATTGCATTGTAAAGCTTACCAGAGAAGCTTACGTGTGATCCGTGAGTTAAGTGACCACCATGAGCTAAGCTCATACCAAGTACAGTGTCGCCTGCTTCTAATAGCGCTAGAAAAACAGCAGCATTAGCTTGCGAACCAGCATGTGGTTGTACGTTTGCGTAGTCAGAACCAAATAACTCGTTAGCACGGTCAATTGCTAATTGCTCAACAACATCAACGTGCTCACAACCGCCATAATAACGTTTGCCAGGGTAACCTTCTGCGTATTTATTTGTAAGCTGTGAACCCTGCGCTTCTAGTACGCGTGGGCTACAGTAGTTTTCTGAAGCGATTAGTTCAATGTGCTCTTCTTGGCGAGCAGTTTCTTTGTTTATCGCGTCAAATAACTCTGGATCAAAATCCGAAATATTCATGCTACGTTCTAACATTGGGGTCTCCTAGGGCAACGTGTATGGTGTTTTTTAGAGGCTTTATTGTACGCTTTAAACGACTCTTTGCCTACGCTCTTAAGTTGAGGATATTTAAACAGGGATTGAAACTATTTCACAGACTTTTTAAGATGATATTTTCTTATAAAACCATAACGATTTTAAATGAATGCTATTTCCTACATTTAATTAGTAAATGCAACTCACTAGATTTAAAAGCCTAAAGTTATAAAAAAAGGCGGCTTAACCGCCTTTTTGAATTAATTAACTTAGCCAAGTTTAGCAAGTATTTCTGTACGTAATGCGTCGTAATCGGCCTTTATATCGCTTGCTAGGCATGGTTTTGCTAGTGCGTCGCTAAGTGGTTTTGGCATACCTAATTCAATATTTAAAATACCCTCTACGCTTTCTTTAAACTTAGCAGGGTGAGCTGTGGCTAAAAAGATGCCCGCTGCACCAGGCGCTCGATTTTCAACAAGACCTTGGTACGCAATAGCAGTGTGAGGCTCTGCAACATAACCCGTTTGTTGAATTTTTTTCATCACCGATTGCGTGTCTTCCTCGTTTACGCTAGTTGAATAAAAATTATCGTAGCTAAACCAGTTATTATCTAACATTGTTTGCACACGCGGCCAGTTGTTTGGCTTACTTACATCCATTGCATTTGAAAGCGACTCAAGTGTTGCGTTTGGCGTCCAGGTTTTATCAAGCATAAAGCGCGGCACAGTATCATTTTGGTTGGTGGTTGCACTTAATTTACCTACAGGTAAGCCAATAACCGCACCAATCATTGCAGCACATACATTACCAAAGTTGCCACTTGGCACTGATATATGCGCTGTTGCGCGTTTTTCTTTTGGTAGTTGTGCAATGGCCTCAAAGTAATAACAAACCTGAGCAACTAAACGGCTAATATTAATTGAATTAGCAGAATTAAGCCCAAGTGTTGATTTAACTTCTTCATCTAAAAAGGCATTTTTAACCAACTCTTGGCAATCATCAAAACTGCCATCAACTGCGTAACAATGAATATTGTTACCTAACGTAGTAAATAGCTTTTGCTGAGCAAGTGAAATTTTGCCTTTAGGATATAAGATGACAACATCGATATTCGGCTTGTTATAAAAAGCATGTGCAACGGCTGCACCAGTATCGCCCGATGTTGCGGTTAAAATAGTTACTTTTTCATCTTTATTAAATTGCGCTAAACACTCAGCCATAAAGCGACCACCAAAGTCTTTAAACGCAAGCGTAGGACCATGAAACAACTCTAAGCAGTATGTATTCTCTTCAACTTCCACCAGCTTAACTGGAAAGTTAAATGCATTTTTAACCATTTGTGCCACAGTGTCGCTAGGCAGCTCATCACCAATTAGGTGAGATAATATTTTGCCACTGCGTGTAACAAAGTCCATATCAAGCAAAGCATCAACATCGGACAGTGGGGCAAGGGATTCAGGGAAAAACACACCTTGATTACGACCCAAACCTGTTTTTACGGCTTCAACGAACGACACTTTTTGTGAGCTATCTTTTAAATTATGTAATTGCATGACTACCTATCCTATAAAACTGTTAATTGACGCGTGCCGTCGTTATCTAATTTACAAATGTGGCAAAAGCCTTGCTCGTTAATGTAATTTGCCTCTAACCACTGCGCGCATTGCTGTGCAGCTTCAAGTGTTTTACATACACTAAACAAGGTAGGTCCTGCGCCCGAAATACTCACTATTTCAGCGCCCAACGCTGGTAAGCTTGCTTTGGCTTCACTAAAACCTTTAATAAGCGGTGCGCGGTAAGGTTCTGCTATTTCATCTTTCATTATGCTCAGTGCATCGTCAAAACGATTAGTCAACAGTAAGCTACTAAATGCCGATAAACGCTGTGCAAACTCAACACTTGCATGCATGCTCAACTCTTTTGGTAAAACCGAGCGCGCTTTTGCAGTGTTGAGTGAAAAACCAGGGAACGCAGCAACGTAGTACCAATTTTCATCAACAGGCAGTGCAATCGATTTATCAGGGATTAAATCACCTGTTAATTGCAAACCACCTAAATAGCATGGCGTGATGTTGTCGTAATGACGACCACCGCTCACTACAGCTTCAAAGTCAGCCATAAGCTCAATAAGCTCAACCTGACTTAAGTTAGTTTGTGCAAACTTATCAAGGGCAGCAAAGGTAGCCACGACCGAGCATGCACTAGAACCAAGTCCAGATCCAATTGGTAAATTCTTTTTAAGCTCGAGCTTTACGCTTGGCATATCAGGCGCAACATGCGCTCTAAAATGTACTAAACACTGGTACGCTAAGTTTTCATTCGCATCACTTGGTAACTTGTGAGCGTAGTCGCCAATGCAAATAAATTCGTCACTTGGTGCTGCACTTACAACGGCTACATCGCCTAATAAACTACCATCAATTGGCGCAAGCGCTGCGCCAAGTGCATCAAAACCCACTGCAAAATTACCAATAGACGCCGGAGCATATACTTCAATCATAACGAGCTCCTAGCGCGATAGTGTTTTTAAAATATCAGCAAATACACCCGCTGCTGTTACTTCAGAGCCGGCACCATAACCACGAATTACAAACGGACGTGGCTGGTAGTATTGGCTTAAAATAGCAAGCGCGTTTTCGCCATCGCGAATTACATTAAGCGCATGTTTTTCATCAACAGCCTCAATACCTACTTTACAGTGACCTTCTTTAATTGTACCTACATAACGAAGTACCTTTCCTTCGCTCGCAGCACTTTGAATGCGGTCATTAAAATCAGCATCTAGGCTTGGTAGTTTTGCCATAAACTCATCAACGCTATCACCTTGTGCAAAACCTTGTGGTAATACTGACTCAACTTCAATATCGCTTAGCTCCAACTTCATACCGGCTTCGCGAGCAATGATCAGTAACTTACGTGCTACATCGGTACCCGATAAATCATCACGAGGATCTGGCTCAGTAAAACCGCTTTCTTTAGCTTTAATAGTTGCCTCAGAAAGTGATAAACCATCTTGAAGTGCACCAAACATATACGAAAGTGAGCCTGATAAAATACCGCTAAACTCTAGTAACTCATCACCGGCACCAAATAATGACTGCAAGTTATCGATTACTGGTAAACCTGCACCAACGTTAGTTTCGTATAAAAATTTACGATTATTCTTTTGCGTAGCAGCTATTAAATCTTGGTAATACGTGTATGAGCTTGTTGTCGCTTTTTTATTAGCTGCAACCACATGAAAACCTGCATTTAAAAAGTCTACATACTGCGCAGCAAGTGCATCTGAAGATGTACAATCTACTAATACCGGATTCACTAAGTGGTTTTGCTTAACAAATTGCTCTACTAATTTTAAATCAAATGCTTGCTCAGATGAGGCCAATTTTTGCTGCCAATCACTAAAAGCGATGCCTTCGTTATCAAGGTGTAATTGACGAGAGTTAGCAACACCATACAAGTTAAGTTTAATATTACGCTTTTCAAGCCAAGCTTGCTGACGCTCAAGCTGATTAATAAGCTCTTGCCCTACTAAGCCACAACCTAGTAAAAACACATCAATTGACGGCACATGCGTGAAAAAGTTTTCATGGCATATTTTTACAGCGTCATTACATAACTCACCATCAATTACCGCAGAAATAGCACTTTCTGTAGAATCCTGTGCAATTGCCACAATATTTACTTGCGCTTGTGCAAGCGATGCAAAAAACTTAGCCGCTAAGCCTCGGTGTGCGCGCATGTTGTCGCCCACTAAAGTAACAATGGCTAAATTACGTTGTACTTGTACAGGCTCAATAAGCCCTGCTTGTAATTCAAGCTCAAATGCAGTTTGTAGCGCATCGAGTGCAAGTGCTAGGTCTGTTTCGTGCACACAAAAACTAATACTAAATTCACATGATGATTGCGTGATCAATACAATTGATACGTTATCGTGAGCAAGCGCGTTAAATACCTTAGACGCCATGCCTACTTTACCTTTCATGCCTGGGCCTGAAACAGTTAACATTGCAAGGTCTTGTAAGCTAGAAAGCGCTTTTACGGGCTCATCAGATGAATAATCGTTACCAATTAATGAGCCTTGTGCGTCTGGGTTATGCGTATTTTTAATTTCACATGGCACGCCTGCTTTAGCACACGGTAAAATTGTTTTTGGGTGAAGTACTTTTGCACCAAAGTAAGAAAGCTCCATCGCTTCTTTATAAGATAAAAAATCTACTTTAGTGGCTTTTTTAATATAGCGAGGATCAGCGCTATATACGCCATCAACGTCAGTCCAAATTTGGCAAATCTCAGCTTCTAAACATGCCGCAGCAATAGCTGCTGAGTAATCTGAGCCATTACGGCCAAGCGTTGTAAGCTCACCTTTATCATTACTCGCCGTAAAACCAGGCATAATATAAATAGTTGCAGGGCTTTCTTTAAGCACAGCTTGAAAGCGAGCTTTACTTGCCACTAAATCAGCTTCTGCATCAATGTAGCCACCTGTTGAAGCAATACAGCTTGTTGCTTCTAAGTACCTTGCATCTTGTGAGCTCAATAAAGCCTGCATTAAAGAAACGCTAACGCGCTCTCCAAAGCTAATTACAAATGCGCGAACTTGATCAGGGCAACACTGTATAAGCGACACGCCATCTAATTTATTTTTAAGTTCCCTTAGGTCTGGCCAGCTTGTAACTACTACGCCACTTTTTTCAACGTCAGCTTTTAAGCCCTCACAACGACTCGCTAATGCTTGCCATTGCTGCGAAAAATCTAAGCCTTGCTCTGCAGCACTTGCAAGTGCAACTAGCGAATCGGTCATTCCACCTGGAGCAGAAAGCACCAATAACATTTCATCTTTTAACTGTGCTTTAACTAACTGAGCTACCTGTTGTAAGCATGCATAATCGGCAAGTGAAGACCCACCAAATTTTAAAACTCGCATTGTTTATGTTCCTCATCCCATAAAACGAAAAAAGGCCTGTGTTCTAAGTGAACACAGGCCTTTAAATTTGTTGCACCGACCTATGCCACTATCCAGTAAGAATGATGGTTGTAATAATAATGGTCAGTACGCGATTAATTGTTTTCATATGTTAAGACTGCCTTAACAAAGGCTATGCTGTCAACCCTAAATTAAAAGATAAAACAGCCTTTTTTAACATGAAAAAACCTAATGAATGCCAAATTTATGCAATATTTCATTCAAGCTTGATTTATTAATAGGTTTATCAATAAAATCAATTGCGCCAAGTTGGGCGACTCGTTGCTTCATTTTCTCCTGTATATCAGCAGAAATAACCAACACAAAGCACTCTATTTTTTCTGTTTTTATAGTTTCAAGTACTTGTATACCATCAACCTCTGGCATGGTGAGGTCTAGGCACAGTAAATCAAAGTTTTGTGCTCTTAAAAGATCGAGGGCGTTTGCTCCATTTATAGCTTGTTGTATATCTGCGTCTATACACTCATTTAAACACCGCACGACTTGTTTACGAGCAACAGCAGAATCATCACAGACTAATATCGAAAATTTCATCATGTTTACTACTACACAACCATCAAAGTTATTAAAAGACCATCTTTCTTTGCACTCAGGACACTTTAACACGCATCTAAATACTTAGCGCATTAATAATTCAATGCAATGATAAATATAGAATTAACTCATTTAAATATGATTAACGAAACTAAATTCTAATCAAACTTACAAAACTTAACGTCTAGCAAATTTACTAATTCATAGCTGAGTTTAATTACATTAATACTACATACCGACTTAATTAGATTTATCTTATTAAATTTTAACTTTTTTATTTATTTTTAGAGGTTTATTGACTAACTTTTAAATTACAATAGTAACGTTACAAAAATAACAAAGGATGAACAAGTCACTCATGTTACAAAAAAGCCTTTCTAAGAAGCTGCTAACAAGCGTTTTATCCGTTTATTTTTTGCTTACCTTCGTAGTGACTTGCGGACAGGTGCTTGCTGAATATCTCAATACTAAAGACTATATACGTGATGAATTAAGTACATTACAAAAAACCTTTAGTCGTAGCTTAACACGTGCAATTTGGGAGCTTAATACCAAGCAAACAATTACAACAGCAGAAGGTTTACTCGCCATTCCCATGATTGAAGGGATTATTGTTCGAGACGACAGCGGCGAAATTATTTCACAGTTAGGGCGCTCGCTCGACATACATAAGCTATATAACCAACAGTTAGTACAAGAAGAAGCTATTTTAGAAGACGCAAAATCCGGTCTGTTTGGTTACACCTTTCCACTTATTTTTGAATTTTCTGGCCGTGCTACCCAAGTGGGCGACGTTACCTTGTTCTCTAGCCGAGAAGTTGTTTTAAGCCGAATTATGGTATCAATCTACTTTTTGATTGGTAATGCGATGATTAAAACTACCTTTTTAATCATTTTATTTTTAATGGCATTTAGAAAGCTTCTTACAGATCCCTTAGCTGAGCTTACTGAGCAACTAGAAAACCTAGAATTAGATGAGCTAGAAGGACAACACATAGAAATAGAAACAGAGGAGCATAACGAACTAAAAGTAATGGAGCAGTCGTTTAACAAACTAATAGATAAAGTGGTTCAGTACAGAAAAGAGCTTGAGCACACCCAAAAAGAACTTATTATTAGTAACGAAAAGCTCGATCATCACAACATACAACTTGAGCAAGACGTAGCCCGTAAAACATCAAACTTAAGCCAAGCAATGATGGAATTACAACAGCAAAAATACGAACTTGAGAAGCAAAAAATTGTGCTCACTGAAGAAATAGACTTACGCCGCAGCACAGAGCAAGAGCTAATTACAAAACAAACTGAATCTCAGCGTTATATAGAGGAATTAAGCCTTGCACAGGAACGTTTATTGGGCACAGAGAAGATGGCCGCACTAGGCGGGCTTGTGGCGGGTATTACGCATGATATTAACACCCCTATTGGGATAGGTGTAACGGCAATATCGTTTTTGCAAGAACGCTTAAATAAACTCGAAAGTGCTTATAGTGAAAAAACACTTTCACCAAAAGCACTAGAAGAATTTATTAACGAAGCAAAACAAAGTACAAGCTTGTTAACCACTAACTTAGATAGAGCCTCAGAGCTTATTGCTAGCTTTAAGCAAATAGCGGTCGATCAGGCCAGTGAAGCTGTAAGAACTATTAACTTTAAAGATTACACTAACGAAGTAATACGCTCACTGCATCCAAAACTAAAAAAGACATCCCATACAATAAAATTAGAATGCCCTGATGATTTAGTTTTAAATTTACCGGCAGGCGCCATCAGCCAAATTTTTACTAACTTAATTATGAATTCACTCATTCATGGCTTTGAAGGTAAAAGCAACGGTGTGATGGATATCAAAATAAGCGCAGATGACACTAACTTAACGATTGATTACAAAGATGACGGTAACGGAGTTACCAGTGAGCAATTGAAAAAATTGTTTGACCCATTCTTTACGACTAAACGCGATGAGGGCGGAAGCGGATTAGGTACCCATATAATGTTTAATTTAGTTAAACAAACTCTTAGTGGATCTATTGATGCAACGAGTGAACCTGGTAAAGGTCTGCGTTACTATATTCAATTTCCAAAGAACATGGCTAAGCCAATGCCTATTTTTGATAAATATGAATAAAAAAGTATATGCATTAAATTATTAGGGCGTGTTGTTCTTTGGTGGTTGAATTTGCAGCAATATGTTTGGTTTTTAGGCAAGGCAGAGCCTATGTAGTGTGGTTATTCCCCATAAATAGGCGATAACGCAGCATAAATACCAAACATGCGCTGCCCTTTGAGCTCGATCTAGGGACGATTAACTCTTTGTTGCCTACATGGATGTAGGTAAGGGGCGTGAGCAGGACCCGGAAGCTTTGCTCGGTTTTTACTTATTCTTACATGGGTGTAAGCCAGTAGGGTAACGCAGGAGCAGTTACCGAGCCCGCTAGGTTACAAACCTCACGCCGCGATTTAATCTCCCTTGGATTGAACAAATTTCAATCCATAAAGTTCAACACGCCCTAGTAACAAATCAGTCATTTCGAGATGCTGTTTTTATTGCTATGATTGGACAAATTTTTCAAATGGATCAATTCCCCTATGTGGTTTAGTAACCTTATTTGTTACCGCTTTAAGCAAGACGTTTCATACACCCAAGAAGATTTTGATAAAGCATTAGAGCAAGATTTATTTCGCCCATGTACTGGTCAAGAGCTTGCAACATTTGGTTGGACGAAAGCGTTTGGAAAGCATGGCGAAACACTATCGCATTTTTCTCAAAAAAGTATTTTAGTTTGCGCAAAACGTGAAGAAAAAGTACTCCCTGCTTCTGTTATCAACGAACTAGTTGCTGAGAAAATTGATCAGATAGAAGCCGAAGAAAACCGCCCTGTTAAAAAGAAAGAAAAAGACGAATTAAAAGAAAACATTCTTCATACTCTTCTACCCCAGGCATTTAAAAAGTCGAGCTTACAATTTGCCTTTATTGACCAAGAAAATGGCTGGGTGGTTGTAAATAGTGGCAGCTTTAATAAAGCTGAAGAGCTACTGGCACTACTTCGTAAATCGTTAGGAACGCTCCCAGTTGTACCTGCGTTTGCTAACTACGACCTAGATGTATTCTTAACTGATTGGTTAACTAACTTTAGTACACCAGAAGGCTTTGCTATTGGCTCTAACGCTGAGCTTGAAGAAGCTGACGACAGCGGTGCACAAGTAAAACTAAAAGGCCATGATCTGGCATGTGATGAGGTTAAATCGCACTTAGAAAGTGGTAAACGCGTAACTAAACTGGCACTTAATTGGCAAGAACGCCTTAAGTTTATGCTGCAAAACGATGGCTCTATCAAGCGTTTAAGTTACTCTGAAACTCTAAAAGAAGAGAACGCAGATATTCCTAAAGAAGATATGGCTTTAAAACTTGATGCTGACTTTATTTTAGCTTCTGAGGAAATAAAGCAATTACTTGAAGAACTAACCGCTGGCTTAGGTGACGTTGAAGATTTAGAAAAAGCGTAAATACCACAACCTACATAAATATTTAAGCGCTTTGAAGCTTTAAATAGATTCATATATAAGCAGGTTGGTATAACAGATAAAAAATCCGATAGCAGTTTACTGCTATCGGATTTTTTAATGGAATTTTTAGAAGCACTTATTTATATATTTGTTATCCGCGAACAGAATTTAGCTAACGTTCGGCGTATTAAAACCTAATGTAATCATCTTTTAAGTAAGAGCTTACAGCAAGGTTCAAAGGAAAGTTATGTAGAGTGATATGAGATTATCTGTATTCACTTCAAGCCGGAATGCACAAAAACTGAAATTTTGATTTTAATTGAAATCATTAACTTATTTGTGCAGATAACTTATTTTAGCTTTTAGCGTCTTCAACTTTAGGTTGGCGATATATTTTTATAATGTGGTATAAATTTACAAGCGACAATAAGCCGTTGGTAAAAATAACAGGTACTGCGCCAATGGCAACACCGTATGCAGTAAATACAATACAACCAAACATGTTGTACCAACGCAGTTTTACTACATCTGTCATTGTTAACGATGCAACCAATAAAGCTGATGCAATATAGCCTAAATATTCCCAACTCAATTGTTCTCTCCTAGCCTTTAGGTTAGCATTACATGTACTGCTAACTTATGGCACTTATAAGTATTGCAAAGTTACAACAAAATAAAAAAGCTAACTTGCTTAAAAACCTGAAAAAGTTTGCCGGAAAATACCAGCAAATTCTTAAATCATTACACGGGAAATGAAGGTAAAATAATACTATTAGCAAAGCTAATAATATTAGTAGCAAGTTAGCGTAAATTCTTAGTGTCTTAATGCTAACGTCATTAAGATGTAATAAATAGGACAAATGTCCGAAGAGCACATTGATGTTTCAATACCATTTTTCTAGTTACCTTGTTGATCAGCTTTTAACCTTTGCCGGTAGTAGCTATCAACAATCAAAAAAAGAAGTTCTGATCCATCAAGATCAGCCTTTAAGCAAGCTTGTGCTTGTACGCAGTGGCACTGTGTCGTTTAGTTACGACGTAGGTAATGGACGACGCCTGCTGTTAGGACAATTGGATTGTAACAACACCCTTATTGGTGAAATAGAAGCGCTAAATAATAATCCGTGTATTTATACGGTAACGTGCTTTAGCGATGTAACTTATAATCTTATTGAATTAAGACATTGGCGTGCTCTGCTGCTTGAAAAACCAGAACTGAGTTTATACACCGCACAAACTATTGCGGCTAAATTTCAGGAAAACCAAAAAATCAATTTAGATAAGCTACTACTACCATTGAGCTACAACATAGCCAAAGATTGCTTACTAAGAGCCGAGAACAACAACCCTACGCTACTTAGAGCCTATCCAACTGTAAATGCTGAAGCCGAACGCTTTGCTACCACTGAGCGAGCTTACAGACGTGTTGTTACAGAACTTGTCGAAAAAGGCTTGGTACTTAGAAGTAACGATGGCTTACAAGCAGTCGATATACCAAAGCTAAGTGAATACGTAGATAGCTTTGCTCAACTTTAAGTTATTTAAAATTTACCCATAAAAAAAGGCCTTAACGGCCTTTTTCTATTTATACAAATTACTGATTACTTCTCTAGCAAAATGTCATGAATTTTCACAAGATCAGATTTACCTGCAATAATTTCATCCGGTGTTAAACCCGATAGTTCATGCGGGAACACTAACCACTCTTCAGACTCATGAATATAATAATCTGGAACAGTGTCTACTTTTGAGTTTTTTGGCTTGTAGTACGGACATGCAATACGAATATCACGTGGCAAGTTTAAGCGCATAAGCTCTGAAAGCTTTTCTTTTAATGCAACAATACTACGACCAGAGTCAAATACATCATCAACAATTAATAATGAGTCGCCTGCATTTGCGTTCTCAACAATGTAATGCAAACCGTGGACTTTAATTTCTTTAGATTGTTTACCAATACCGTAATAAGACGATGTACGTACTGCAATGTGGTCAGTCTCAATGCCTTTATAATCGTAATATTCTTGAACAGCAATACCGATCGGTGCACCACCTCGCCAAATACCAATAATAAAATCAGGACGAAAGCCATCTTGGTATACTTGTGCCGCTACGCGGAACGAATCTTCAAGCAGCTGTTGAGCTGTGATGTAGCACTTATCTGACATAATTAGAAACCCCAGTGGTGGATATAAGATTTGAGCGCAGCTTAGAGTTAAGCAAAAATTAAACTCAAACAGGTATTGGCGACGGATTTTACCGCAAATGAAATAAAATTGCTTGCCTGTAAATTAAAAAATAGGCACCCAAAGGTGCCTATTTATAGTGTAAAAAGCATAATTTAGTAAATATTATGCTTTTTCTTGTAGGGTACGAGCAACCGTACGCATACCTTGAGTTGTTGCGCCCGCTGCCCATTGGCTTGTACTGCCCATGTTAAAAGCAGCAGCTAAATCTATGTGCACCCAGCCTTTCCCATCGTTTGGCACAAAGCGTGATAAAAAGCCTGCAGCATTCGATGCACCGCCGTAACCGCCACCCTTTTGTGCACGGCTATTTGCCGTATCAGCATAAGGAGATGGGCAGTTTTGTTGATGCCATTTTTCAAGAGGCAGTGGCCAAGCAGCTTCCATTTCTTGAGATGCAAAACTTTCAACTTCACGTGCAAGTTCTTTATCAAGTGCAAATAATGCATTGTACTCTTGGCCAACAGCAACAAGCGCTGCTCCAGTTAGTGTTGCTGCATCAATGATAAGTGGAGCGCCAGTCTCTCCTGCTGCCATTAAGCCATCAGCAAGTACTAAGCGACCTTCAGCATCCGTGTTTACAATTTCAACTGTTGTGCCATTTTTGTAAGTAAGAATGTCACCTAATTTGTATGCATGACCCGAAATTAAGTTCTCAGCACAACATAAAAACAGCTTAATACGTTTTTCAATACCACGGTTAATAGCCAATGCTAAACCTGCTGTTACTGTTGCAGCGCCGCCCATGTCGCACTTCATACCAAGCATACCTTCGCTTGATTTAATTGAGTAACCACCTGAGTCAAACGTAATACCTTTACCTACAAGCGCAGCACTTACTGGTGCATTTTCGTCGCCTGTTGGGTTGTAATCAAGCTCAAGCAATACTGGTGGGCGAACACTACCGCGACCAACTGCATGAATACCAATCCACTGTTGTTCTAGTAACGCATCACCTTTAATAATTTGGTAACTTACATGTTCAGGCGCTAATGATTGAATAAACTCAGCTGCTTTTTCAGCTAGGCTTTCTGGGTATATGTCATCGGCAGTACCGTTAACCATTTCACGTGCCCAAATTGCTGACGTTTTTAAGTGAGCAAGTTCTTTAATATCTGATTGTGCGTTATCAACAAACTCAACACCGTTTAATGATTTTGGTGTTACAAAGCCTTGGTAAAAAGCCCACTGGCTTTCTGTACACCAAGTATCACCTGCTAATTCAACATTTTTAACGCCTTGGCTTGCAATAGTACGGCCTGCTTTTTGAACATTTTTTAATGTGTCTTGCTCAGATAAATGAACAGTTGCACCGCGCTCGTTAAAAGACAATGACGCATTATCGCCCCAATGACTCGCTGCTGCTTGTTCGCTTAGTTGAACAACAAATTTTTCACTCATGTTAGAATTCCCTTGCACTTAAATGTGCCACCGAGTTTACTATAGAGCGCTTAAGTTCCCAACAGCTTGAGATAAATAACATAAATCACACTGCTGAGCAGTGTTTACGCTTTGGAAGTTATTATGAAGTACACGCCAGCGCTGCAACCAGCCATATTATTAAAGCGCTACAAACGCTTTTTAGCTGATTTACAATTAAGTGATGGCAGCGAATTTACCGCCCACTGTGCAAATACAGGTAAAATGACGGGATGCGCTGAGCCAGGCTTTACTGCTTTTTATTCAAAGAGCGATAACGCAAAACGAAAATACCCGCATTCATTAGAGCTTACGCAAAATAACTTATCGCAGCTTATTTGTGTAAATACAGCGGTGGCTAATAAAGTAGTAGAAGAAGCAATAAACAATAATGTGATAAGCGAACTACTCGACTACAGTCAATTGCAAAGCGAAGTGAAGTACGGCAGCGAAAACAGTCGTATCGACTTTTTACTCACAGACGAAAATAAGCCCGATTGCTATGTAGAAGTTAAGTCAGTCACATTATTAAGCGAAAATGCACCACAAAGCGGGCAAGGCTACTTTCCTGATGCGCAAACACTGCGTGGACAAAAACATATCCGCGAACTAATAGAAATGATCGAACAAGGCCACCGAGCAGTATTACTGTTCGCTGTTTTGCATGAGGGAATAAATACCGTAAGTGCAGCTGCGCATATTGATAAAAAATACGCCACGTTATTAAACCAAGCAATAATAGCCGGTGTTGAAGTATTAGCATACAAAGCCAAAATTTCAGCTAATGGAGTCTTACTTCATAAAAGAATAGCATTTATAGAATAGTGTAATAAACCAACGGATTGAACTAAGCGTAATTTACAAAGTACTCCAATTATAGAAAGTGGTAAAAAGTGAATTATTAAAATTAACTTGTTTTTAAAGCTTTTGCCCATATAACAAGGCAAGTTTTAGAAAGCGAATATGTGAATTAATTAAAAGTGTAAATAAACTATTAATACACTTTTTTACTCAGTAAGCATGGTTGAAGCTAATTCGATTAATTAAAAATAAATTTGCCTAGGGTATAAGATTCTGTTATTTATACCGCCGGCTAATGCTGAGGCATTAAATTAAGGATTTAGGAGAGAGTTATGCCAGACCAAAAGAAACATGGTTTATTGGCTCAAGCCGGTTTAGAACCATACCAAGAAAAACCAGGCGAAGAGTACATGAATGATGCACAACGTGCTCATTTTAGAGCAATTTTAGAGACTTGGCGTAACGATTTACGTAACGAAGTTGATCGTACTAAATCGCACATGCAAGACGAAGCTGCTAACTTTCCTGACCCAGTTGACCGCGCTGCACAAGAAGAAGAATTCTCTTTAGAACTTCGTACTCGTGACCGCGAACGTAAATTAATCAAAAAAATTGAAAAAACAATTAATTTGATTAAAGAAGATGATTTTGGCTTTTGTGAGTCTTGTGGCATCGAAATTGGCATACGTCGCTTAGAAGCACGTCCTACTGCCGATTTATGCGTAGACTGTAAAACACTTGCAGAAATCAAAGAAAAGCAATCTGGACGCGGCTAATTAAAACTTATTAGTTAGTTATGTCTCCTACAGCCGTTACTGCGCCTATGCGTAAATATCGCGGTCGTTTTGCGCCGTCTCCTTCTGGGCCATTACATTTTGGCTCACTTGTAGCGGCTGTGGGTAGCTATTTAGATGCAAAAGCTAATCAAGGAAAATGGTTAGTTCGTATTGAAGACATTGACACTACGCGCGTGGTTAAAAACGCCGACTCCGATATTCTAAATACCTTACAAGCCTACGCCCTTTATTGGGATGAACCTGTTGTATACCAAACACAGCGCCTGTCTTTATATCAAGATATTACCCACTCACTTTTAGAGCAAAACCTTGTTTATGGTTGCACCTGTACTCGCAAGCAGATAAAAGCCATTGGCGGTATTTATCAGGGGCATTGCAAAGCACTTAATCATCATACTCAATCCGGCGCGCTTCGTTTAGTTCAGCAACATCCAACGACTCAATTTAGTGATTTAATTCAAGGTGATATATCGGTAAATAGTGCATTATCCCACGAAGATTACTTAATTAAACGCAGTGACGGTTTATTTGCATATCAACTTGTTGTGGTCGTCGATGATATCGATCAAAGCATAAATCGAATTGTAAGAGGCGCAGATTTAATTGAACCAACAGCTCGGCAAATTAGTTTGTTTAAACAACTCGACAGCCCTGTACCTGAATTTGCTCATTTACCTTTAGCGGTTGCCAAACCCGGTTTTAAACTATCTAAACAAAATTATGCCCCCGCCATTTGTAAGCAAAATCCAAAGCCTGCTTTAATTAGCGCTTTTGAATTTTTAGGGCTACCTGTTATAGCTGATTTAAGCGACTTAAATATAGAACAATTAATCAATTGGGGAATTAAAAACTTTAGCTTAAAACAGGTCCCCCAAGTATCCGAAATACAAATTTCTCAACATCCACATAGCCAGAAAGTCCAATTTACACATTTAAGTAAATAAAATAGCTAAAAACGGCTTAATTTCAACACATCAACTTAATTTTTAAACCCTGCTGGTATATGATAGCCGCCTAAATATATGCTAATTACGTCAAACAGCTTGTACTGGGTTATAACCGCCCTATTTGCTGTAACTTTTGATTGCGATGCAGAGTCAATCACACCTTCTAGGAGACAGACTATTATTTCCAAGCTTTTTCAATTTTGCCGACAAATAATCGGCCCGAATACCAGTGCCGAAAGCGCTTCTGTAAGCAGTGAACCTATTGTTGTCACTCGTGGTGAGCATGGTATTTCTCGCAAACAATTTAGCCCAAATGCAATCAAAGTATTATACCGCTTAAAAGACGGTGGCTACGATGCCTACCTTGTTGGTGGTTGTATTCGCGATATATTGTTAGGCCAACAGCCAAAAGATTTTGACGTAGTTACTAATGCAACTCCAGATCAGGTAAAAAAACTATTTAGAAACTGTCGCCTGATAGGTCGTCGCTTTCGTCTAGCACACATTGTATTTGGCCGTGAAATTATCGAAGTGGCAACAATGCGTGGCCACCACGAAGCGCAAGAAGACAAAAATCAAATAAGCCAATCAAGCAATGAGGGCCAACTACTACGTGATAACGTATTTGGCAGTATTGAAGAAGATGCAGAGCGCCGCGACTTTTCAATCAACGCACTTTATTACTCAATTAAAGATTTTAGTATTCACGATTACGCCAACGGCTTAGCGGCAATTAAAGCTAAACAAATCGAGCTTATTGGCGACCCTGAAACGCGTTACCGCGAAGACCCTGTTCGTATGTTACGTGCAGTACGTTTTGCCACTAAGCTTGATATGAGCATTGCGCCTAAAAGTGAAAAGCCAATTAGCGAGCTTGCAAGCTTGCTTGATAACATTCCGCCAGCACGTTTATTTGAAGAAATTCTTAAACTGTTTTTAAACGGCAAGGCCGAAGCTAACTTTTTAATGCTGCGTAAATACGGCTTATTCCGCTCACTTTTTCCTGAACTTGATAAAATTTTAGATAAAAACCCAAGTGGCTTAGAGCACACGCTTATTCAGCAAATGTTTCAAAATACCGACAAGCGTATTAATGCCGATAAAAAAGTAACACCGGCGTTTATTTTTGCTGCCCTACTTTGGTTCCCACTGCTTGAGCGCACTAAAAAAATTCAAAGCCAAGAGCAATTATCTGAATACGATGCTTTCGCACAAGCAATGAATAAAGTACTAAGCGATAATTCACAGCATATAGCTGTTCCTAAGCGCTTTACTTTAGGTGCTCGCGATATTTGGCATATTCAGCACCGCTTAGATAAACGTGCTGGCCAACGTGCATACAGGCTAACGCAACAGCCTCGCTTTAAAGCCGCTTACGACTTTTTATTATTACGCGTAGATGCAGGCGAAACACAGCATACAGAGCTTGCTCAGTGGTGGACACAATACTTAAGTAAAGATATAAACGGCCAAAAAGAGATGGTTAAAAGCTTAGGTCATCAAGGTGGCCCTAAGCCGCGAAAGCGCCGTCGCCCTACTAAAAAGCCAACTGAGTAATAACATGCATTGTGTTTATTTGGGTTTAGGTGCCAACCTAAACTCACCAAAAGAGCAGCTTGATAACGCGATAATTGCGCTTAAAAAGCTGCCTAATTGTGAATTTGTAAACGTATCGCATTACTATGCAAGTAAGCCTATGGGCCCACAAGATCAACCAGACTATATCAATGCCGTAGCCTGTATTAAAACGACCCTTGCTCCAGAGCAATTACTTGATTTAACACAAAGTATTGAGCTTGAGCATGGTCGAGTAAGAAAAGCTGAGCGTTGGGGTCCACGCACACTTGATATCGATACCCTATTATTTGATGATCAAATTATAAATACGGCGCGCTTAACCGTGCCTCATTATGGTTTGAGTGATCGCGAGTTTGTGGTTTACCCACTATTAGAGCTTGCACCTGAACTTATTTTACCTAGCGGCATTGCATTAAAAACCATTGCAAATAACTTACCGCTCAACGACTTACAACAATTACCTCTGTAATTAACCTAGGCTTTTGCCTGCGAGGATATTATGTCTAAAATAACCGTTTCTACTTTAAATAAAATGAAAGCAGAAAATAACAAAATTACTGCATTAACAGCCTACGACGCTAGTTTTGCAAAGTTATTTCATAATAACGGCGTTGAAGTTATTTTAGTGGGCGACTCATTGGGCATGGTACTACAAGGCGGCGATGACACCCTTGGCGTAACAAATCAAGATATTGCATATCATACCCGCTGTGTACGCGCTGGTAGTCGTGAATTATTTGTAATTGCTGACTTACCTTTTATGACCTACTCAAGCGTTAGTGATACCTGTAAAAATGCAGCTGAGCTTATGCGCGCTGGCGCAAACATGATTAAACTTGAAGGCGGAGAGTGGCTTTACGAGAGCATTAAAGTACTCACTCAACAAGGTATCCCAGTTTGCGGGCATTTAGGCCTTACACCACAGTCAGTTCATGTATTTGGTGGCTTTAAAATACAAGGTCGCGAAGAAGATAAAGCACAAAAAATGATTGATGATGCGAAAGCACTTGAAGCTGCTGGCGCGCAATTATTAGTACTTGAGTGTATTCCAAGTGCCCTGGCAAAACGCATTACAGACGCTTTAAGTATCCCAACTATTGGTATTGGTGCAGGCAGCTTAACTGACGGCCAAATACTGGTAATGCATGACCTGGTTGGTATTTCGGCAGGTTACATTCCTAAATTTTCTAAAAACTTTTTGCTCGAAACAGGCAATATGCCTGCAGCCGTTCAAAAGTATTGTACAGATGTTAAAAGTGGCGCATTTCCAAGCGCTGAACATGAGTTTAAATAATGCAATCAATAACTGAAATCAGATCGTTACGTAGTCAAATTAAAGCATGGCGCCAAGCAGGTCTTAGCGTGGCGCTTGTGCCAACAATGGGCAACTTGCACCGTGGGCATTTTTCGCTAGTAGAAAAAGCAAAAAACTTGGCCGACAAAGTCGTTGTAAGTATTTTTGTAAACCCAATGCAATTTGGTGCTAACGAAGATTTAGATAACTATCCTCGTACGCTAAACGAAGACAAACAAGGCCTTGCTGAACTAGGCACTGATATTGTATTTACCCCAAGTGTAGAAACAATCTACCCTAACGGACTGGGTGCACAAAGCTTTGTAGATGTACCTGACATTTCATTAGGCTATTGCGGTGGCTCACGTCCAGGTCACTTTAGAGGTGTTGCAACAATCGTAACTAAGTTATTTAACTTAGTGCAACCAGATTACGCCTGCTTTGGTGAAAAAGATTTTCAGCAACTACAAGTAATCAAAACTATGGCACGCGACTTATCAATTCCGGTTGAAGTCATTGGTGTACCTACAATGCGAGAAGTTTCTGGCCTTGCTATGAGCTCACGTAATGGTTACTTATCTGATGATCAAAAAGCGACTGCAACCGTATTATTTAAAGCCCTTAATACGTGCGCTGAGCAACTTAAAAGTGGCGAGAAAGACTTTGTAAAACTTGAAAGCTTAGCTAAACAAAGTTTAGAGAAAGCAGGCCTAAAACCAGACTATTTTGAGATTGCTCAACGAGATACATTAAAAACTGCTACAATCGAAGATACTCAATTTGTTATTTTAGCCGCAGCCTATTTTGGTGGTGTTAGATTGATCGACAATATCCAAGTCGAAATTTAATATTATTGCGACTCCATTTTAAGGATAAGAAGCATGCACACTTTAATAAAAACAAGCGTAGTCGCCCTTACTTTTGCACTATTGGCAGGTTGTCAAAACCAAGTTGAAAACCCTGAAATGAATCAGTGTGCTCAACAAAACTACCAGTGTGAAAGTAGTTGTGAACAGCAAACAACTGCTGAGGGCTTAAAGCAACAAGTATGCTCTGGCAAATGTGTTGAGAGCTATAATCAATGTAAAGCACAAGCCGAAAAATTAGGTAATATTTAATTCCTTAAAGTTTTTAGTTTTAGGCACAAAAAAACCGCTCAATGAGCGGTTTTTTATTGCTTATAGTTTATTAATTTAAACCAAGCTTCTTAAGTTCTGTTTCTACTAGCTTTGCAGAAAGTGGTACATAACCATCTTTTTCTACAATTTGCTGACCATCTTTTGAAAGTACCATTTTTAAGAATTGCGCTTCCATTGGAGACAACGGCTTGTTTGGGTGCTTATTCACATAAAGGTATAAAAAGCGAGATAATGGATATTTACCTTGTGCAACGTTATCAAGTGTTGCATCAACAAAGTTATCGCCTTTTTTAGCTAGCGGTACTGTACGTACGCCCGATGTTTTATAACCAATACCTGAGTAACCAATTGCATTTAATGAAGATGAAATTGACTGTACTACTGATGCAGAACCCGGTTGCTCATTTACGTTATTACGGAAATCACCTTTACAAAGTGCTTTCTTTTTAAAGTAACCATACGTACCTGATACTGAGTTGCGTCCGTAAAGTTGCACATCTTTAGCTGCCCAATCACCTGTTAGACCAACATCGCTCCAACGGTTAACTTGTTCTGGTGCGCCACATTTACGAGTAGATGAAAAGATAGCATCTACTTGGTCAATACGAAGACCTTCAATTGGGTTATCTTTATGTACAAATACAGCAAGTGCATCAATAGCTACGCGAACTTCTGTTGGCTTGTAACCGTAACGTTTTTCGAACGCTTCGATTTCTTTAGATTTCATTTTACGGCTCATTGGACCTAGGTTAGCTGTACCTTCGGTAAGTGCCGGTGGAGCAGTAGAAGAACCTGCTGCTTGAATCTGAATATTTACATTTGGGTAAATACGTTTGTACTCTTCAGCCCAAAACGTCATCATGTTGGCTAAAGTGTCAGAACCTACTGATGAAAAGTTGCCTGAAACACCACTAATTTTTTGATACTCAGGAATATTTTGGTCTAGAGCAACTGCTTGTGCAGATACGAAAGTTGTAACAGCCACACCCATTGCGGCAACTAAGTTTTTAAATTTCATGTAGAGTTCTCCGGTTTGTTCGTTCCATTTTCTAACTGCTGCCCACTCTAAAGTGAGTACATGACAGTTACATTACTCTTAAATGACACTTTTATGACTTGACCTATTAGCTTAATTATTTAGTCAGCGAAACTATCTTATCTATTGAAAATTCAAAAGAAAAACACGATCCTTTGTTAACTTCACTGCGAATATTTAATTTACTATCATGGCGAGTTAACACATGTTTTGTTATAGCGAGCCCTAAGCCTGAGCCACCTGTTGTTCTACTGCGAGCTTTATCAACACGATAAAAACGCTCAGTTAATCGGTTAATATGCTCAGGCGCAATACCATCACCATTATCGGTAACACTAAAACACGCTTTATTGTTTTTGCGCTGCCAGCAAACTTCTACTTTACCGCCTGGTTTTGTGTAATGAATCGCGTTGAATACTAAATTAGAAAACGCACTACGCAGTTCATCCTCAGAGCCTTTAATATCAAGGGTTTTATCAATATCAAAAATAAGTTCGTGGCCTTTGTCTTGATTAATTGAGTTTGCTTCAGTGTGAATATAACCAAGTAATTGCGGCACATTTATAGCTTTATCATTGTCTTGGCGACGAGCACCTTCAATACGCGAAAGCGATAGTAATTGGCTGACTAAGCTATCCATGCGCTTGCATTGTTCAAGCATAGTATTTTGCGCTTTGTTCCACATTGCTGGCGGCGGCATCATGTCGCCATCCATCATCTCAAGATACCCTGTAACCACTGTAAGCGGTGTACGTAGTTCATGCGACACATTGGCTACAAAGTCTTTACGCATCTGTTCAAGCTGTTTTAAGCGCGTTACATCACGCACAACAACCATAAGTTGCGTACTTGCATATGGCATTACCCTAAACTCAAGCACCTGCTCAATACTATGACCATTATCCAGCTCAAGCGCATCGTCAAATTCGCCTTTGTGCATGTATTTAGCAAACTTAGGTTCGCGAATTAAATTATCAAGGCGCTGACCATGATCCGTAGGCCACTGCAAACCAAGCACTTTAAGGGCTAGTTGATTACACCACACAATACTTAAATCATTTTGTAATACCACAACCGCATCAGGTACCGCTTCAGCCCCATCGCGAAAGCGACGAATTAAATCTGCAAGCTCATTACGTTTTTTACGATTACGGTGCTGGAGATGGTAAATACCTTCAAACACTTGCTCCCATGCACCCTCACCCTCTGGTGGATTAAAGCTGCGTTGATTAAGTAGCCAATCGCTCAAACGATAAAGTTGATGGTAGTGCCAAATAAGGAGGGAAAAAGATCCTAAAAATAAAAGCAAAAATGGCGCGCCAACCAGCACACCAATTAATAGTAAGGGTAAAAAATAGATAAACAGGCGCTTTACTAACGCCTGCTTATTAACAACTCGATACATACACTCACTTTACCTTAGAGTAGTAATACATGCGTATTTTACACATTAGCTAAGCTTTAAGCTGATCACAGCTTACTTGAAAAACGATACCCAGCGCCACGTACTGTTTGCACCAAACGGTCATGTCCAAGTGGGCCAATTGCTTTACGCAGGCGACGAATGTGAACATCAACAGTGCGATCTTCTACGTAAACGTTAGTTCCCCACACATGATCAAGCAGTTGTTCACGGCTATAAACACGCTCTGGGTGAGTCATAAAAAAGTGCAGTAATCTAAATTCGGTTGGCCCCATATCAAGCTCGTTACCTTCTGAGGTAACACGATGCGAAATAGGGTCTAAACGCAGGCCATGTACTTCAATAGCTTCTTCTAATGAGGTTGGCGATACACGGCGAATAACCGCTTTAATACGTGCCATAAGCTCTTTAGGAGAAAACGGCTTGGTGACGTAATCATCTGCACCTACTTCAAGGCCGCGTACTTTGTCTTCTTCTTCGCCGCGAGCTGTAAGCATAATAATTGGGATTTGGCGGGTGTGTTCGTTTTGCTTAAACTTTTTAGCAATTTGAATACCGCTTCCACCTGGTAACATCCAATCAAGTAAAACCATATCTGGGTAAGGTTCAACCATAGCTGCAATAGCAGAGTCGTAATCTTCTGCTTCAATTGCTTGAAATCCATTTTGCTCTAAAACAAAAACCAACATCTCCCTGATAGGAGCTTCGTCATCTACGACTAGTACTTTACGTGACATTCCAATTTATCTCTTACGCTATCGAATTAGTTTTCATTATTATGACTAAGTATGACATTTTTATGAAAGTGTAACGTGTAAATTAAAATGGTGGTAAAAAAAACACAAATTAGTGACAAAAAACCTCATTAACGTCATATTTTTAAAACCTTTTTAATATTTAACGTAATAAAAAGAGATTTACGATAAATTTATGTAATAGCTAACTTTTTAAAATTATCTTTTTTGTATCGCTATTTAAACCACTAAACAATATTAAACTAGCTGGGATCATTGTTTTACTAACCAAGACATTTTTACAGATCGATCGTTTAAAAGTAGCTTTAAAGCCATTTTAAAATCAACAAACCCGCCTGTGTAACAAACAATACGTTCAAAAATAGATCTAAATTTTACTAAGCCCCAAATAAAGGATCAGATTTTTACCAAGCCGATCAACCCTCAGATCAGAGTTGTACCTAGTCAAAGCCATAAGTTGTTGATTGTTTATACAAATAAATAACGATCAAATTATCTCAGAACCCATATATAGCATTAAAGTGTATTTGGCTTAGTAAAGTAATGATCCGAAAAAGGCTGTGTTAGTAAATGCGTGATCCCAAAATTCCGCGTTGGTAATGCAGTGATCTGATCAAAAAACCGTAATCTGTAATATAAAAAGGGCTGACATTAAAAAAGCCAGCAACAAAGTTACTGGCTTAGGGCCTGTTGACCTTTCAGGATTAAAATTTGTTCAATCTAGGGACGATTTAATCGCGGCGTGAGGTTTGTAACCTAGCGGGCTAAGTAAAAACCGAGCAAAGCTTCCGCGTCCTGCTCACGCCCCTTACCTACATCCATGTAGGCAACAAAGAGTAAATTACCCCTAAGCAGAACCCTTCGGGCAGCGCATGTTTGGCATTTATTCCACGTTATCGCCTATTTATGGGGAATAACCACACTGCATAGGCTCTGCCTTGCCTAAATACCAAACATACTGCTGCAAATTCAACCTCGAAAGATAAACAGGCTCTAATAATGATCAATTATAAATTGATCTATTATCTAATTTTAGGGTCTAGTTCGCCGCTTAAGTATTTAAGGTGCATTTCATCAAGTGAAATTGGCTTAATTTTACTAGCCTGACCAGAAGTACCAAACGAGTTATAGCGTGCAACGCAAATCTCTGTCATTGCTTTTGTAGCTTCAGCTAGGTATTTACGTGGATCAAAGTTAGATGGGTTAAGCGCCATATGACGGCGAATTGCACCGGTAGATGCTAAACGTAAATCGGTATCAATATTTACCTTGCGAACACCAAACTTAATGCCTTCAACAATCTGCTCAACTGGCACACCATAAGTTTCTGGAATTTCGCCACCGTACTGATTAATAATTTCTAACCATTCTTGAGGAACTGAAGATGAGCCATGCATCACTAAGTGCGTGTTAGGAATACGGGCATGAATCGCTTTAATGCGATCAATCGCTAAAATGTCATCTGTTGGTGGGCGAGTAAATTTATAAGCACCGTGTGAAGTACCGCAAGCAATTGCAAGTGCATCAACGTGGGTTTTATTTACAAAGTCAGCCGCCTCTTCAGGGTCTGTTAGCATTTGATCCGTTGTTAATAACCCTTCTGCGCCAACGCCATCTTCTTCGCCAGCTTCACCTGTTTCAAGTGAACCAAGTACACCTAGCTCGCCTTCAACCGATACGCCACAGGCATGCGCCATAGCAACTGTTTCGCGCGTTACTTCTACATTGTATTCGTAGCTTGAAGGGGTTTTGCCGTCGCTCATTAACGAGCCATCCATCATTACTGATGAAAAACCAAGCTGAATTGAACGCTGACATACACCTGGCGATGTGCCGTGATCTTGATGCATTACAACGGGGATATGTGGCCATTCTTCAACGGCTGCTAAAATCATATGACGAATAAATGGAGCACCAGCATAAGCACGTGCGCCAGCTGATCCCTGAACGATTACTGGACTGTTTGTTTTGTCAGCCGCTTCCATTATTGCGCGCATTTGCTCTTGATTGTTAACATTAAAAGCAGGTACGCCGTAACCATGCTCTGCTGCATGATCTAAAAGTTGTCGCATACTGATTAAAGCCATTGGGTATTCTCCAATTTATCGACAGTAGTTCCCTACCATCTAGTTTGAACGGATGTGTTAGTTTGGCGTTATAACAACGCCACGAAAAACCACTGCTTTGCAGTAATATTCCGTCTAAATTAACGACTAAATTAGGGTGAGAGGTATTTAGTAATTAATTGTCGGTGAGGGCTATTACACCCTCACCTTACGCGACTAAAATTACTTAGCGCGCGACTCTAGCATTTCAACTGCTGGAAGTTTTTTGCCTTCTAAAAACTCTAAGAACGCACCACCACCAGTAGAAATATAAGATACTTTATCGGCAATGCCGTATTTATCGATTGCAGCTAAGGTATCACCACCACCCGCAATTGAAAACGCATTTGAGTTAGCAATTGCTTGTGCAATAGCACGAGTACCATTACCAAATTGGTCAAACTCGAACACGCCAACTGGACCATTCCATACAACAGTGCCTGCATTTGCAATAATTTTTGCAAGCTTGCTCGCTGTATCAGGGCCAATATCAAAAATCATATCATTGCTTGTTACTTCGCTTACATCTTTAAGTGTAGCTACAGCAGATTCAGAAAACTCATTACCAACCACTACGTCAGTCGGTACCGGAATTTCACCATTATTAGCAATCGCTGCTGCACATAAACGGTTCGCTTCATCCATTAAATCAGGTTCGTAAAGCGATTTACCAACTGGGCTACCTGATGCAGCAATAAAGGTATTTGCAATACCGCCGCCGGTAACTAATTGGTCAACAATTTTAGAAAGTGAATCTAAAACGGTAAGCTTAGTAGATACTTTAGAACCACCAACAATCGCTACTAATGGACGCGCTGGATTATCAAGTGCTTTTCCTAACGCTTCAAGCTCAGCCGATAACAATGGACCTGCACATGCCACATCAGCAAATAAACCAACGCCATGGGTAGACGCTTGTGCACGGTGAGCCGTACCAAATGCATCCATTACATATACATCACACAGTGCTGCTAGTTGCTTAGATAGCGCTTCGTCGTTTTTCTTCTCGCCTTTGTTAAAGCGCACATTTTCAAAAACAACCACTTCGTTATCAGCAATATCAACACCGTTTAGGTAATCTTTTTCTAAACGTACAGTTTGCTCTAGGGCATCGTTTAAGTAATCAGCTACAGGTGCAAGCGAAAACGCTTCATCGTATTCCCCTTCCGTAGGACGGCCAAGGTGTGACATAACCATTACTTTAGCGCCTTTCTCAAGAGCTAGTTTAATAGTAGGTAGTGCTGCACGAATACGCGCATCTGACGTCACTTTACCTGCTTTAACTGGTACATTTAAATCTTCACGAATTAATACGCGTTTGCCGTTTAAATCTAAATCTGCCATTTTTATGACCGACATGAACATCTCCTTAGTTAACGATACTGAACCTGAAAAATACGTTTAAAATTATTATATTAATAAATTACTTATTCACTGCCATCATAGCACGCGCTGTGTCGAGCATACGATTAGCAAAACCCCATTCGTTATCACACCATACTAATAACTTTATCAGTCGTTTGTGACTAACACGTGTTTGTGTGCCATCAATAATACAAGAATGTGGGTCGTGATTAAAATCAACCGATACAAGCGGCTCTTCGGTATAACTTAAAATACCTTCTAAGCGGTCTTTTGCTTGTGCTTTAAGTGCATTATTTACTGCATTTAAATCTACATCGGTATTAACCGTTACACTTAAATCCATTGCCGTGACATTTATAGTAGGTACACGTACGGCGATGGCTTCAAAACGGCCTTTAAATTTAGGTAAAATACGGTCTATACCACGAGCGAGCTTTGTATCAACTGGAATAATTGATTGGCTTGCAGCGCGAGTACGGCGTAAATCATGATGATAACCATCAATCACTTGTTGATCGTTCATCGACGCATGAATCGTTGTAATAGCGCCCGACTCAATACCAAATGCATCATCTAATACTTTAATAACCGGCACAACACAGTTAGTTGTACACGATCCGTTAGAAACAATTGTGTGCTCGCTTTTAAGCTCATCGTCGTTAATGCCATACACAATCGTAGCATCAACATCGTTATCGGCCGGATGCGAAAACAACACCTTTTTAGCGCCTGCGGTAATATGTAACTGCGCATGTTCACGCGAGTGGTAAACACCCGTACATTCAAGTACAACGTCTACATCGAGCGTTTGCCAAGGTAATTCAATTGGGTTTTCTTCACAAAAAAGTGCAATGGTATCGCCTGCAACACTAATGGTGTCTTCACCAAGTTTTACAGGAAAAGAAAAACGACCGTGGGATGTGTCGTATTTTAATAAATGAGCAATAGCTTCAGGATCAGCAAGTTCGTTAATCGCAACAATTTTTATATCGTCGCTCAAACCAGACTCGTATAACGCGCGGACAATATTTCGACCAATACGACCAAAACCATTAATTGCAAGTTTGATTGCCATGAAATATAAAATCCACTCTTTTAGCGTGCAGATAAAGGCAATACGCCTTTTAGATGTCTGTATTGTAATCGACCTTGCATCTGATTATAAGAGGGAAGCATTAGAAACTTTAAATTAACGTTGAAGAGCTTAGGCATTGCAAGCTCTTCAAGGGGTCTGACTTTTAAAATTAAGTTTTTTATACTAAATTTTTCAAAGCGTTAATTATATCTTCTGGCTCAGAACGAGTACGATAATCAACATCAACATAACGCCAAGTCACTTTACCTTGTTTATCTAAAACAAAGGTGGCAGGGATCGGTAAAACACTACTATTGCCATTGTTAACCGACTCTAAATCTAGGCCTCGGTCTACTCGCATATGCTCGAGTAAAAATGTGGGCACTTGCCATGCTACGCCGTAGCTTGCTGCTACATCGGCATTTTGATCACTCAGCACTAAAAAATCCATGTTACTTATATCGCTTTCGCTCATTGAGCCATCGGGTACTTGCGGGCTAATAGCCACCAGCTGCGCACCTAAAGCATGAATTTCAGGTAAACGTGACTGCAGTGCTTTCAGTTGTAAATTACAGTACGGACACCAACTACCACGATAAAAAGTAACAACCCAGGCCCTTTAGCAAGTAACTCAGTTAACTGCACCGATTGACCATGTTGATTTGGTAACTCAAAACTTGGTGCAATTTGGTTTAAATCAAGTGCATTAGCACCTTGTTGAAACGCTTTTGCTTGTGCAATCGTTTCATCAACACCTTTCATAAAATCAGGATTACCTTTGCGCCCTGCTGCTACTTTTGCCTCAGTTTGTGCTTTTAACGTGTTGCTTTCATCGCTCATAATATGGCTACCTTCAAATTAATCAAAAACTTAAAGCCAGCTTACATTATGAAAATGTATTTGAAATGAAAATTTTAACTTAATCATTTACCTCTAAATCAAACACCACGTTTATTGATGATTTAAATGTAATAGTTTCTTGTAAATACCTGCCTTGCTCGAATGGATTTCTAGTAACTTTAGAGCCGGTCACAACTATTCTATCAAAATCATCTACGCCATAACCATAACTTGAACGGTTAGAATTTGAATTAATACTGTAAATTTTTCCAATCTCTGCGCCAAATGCTTTGGCAAGCTTACCCCCTTTAACTATAGCGTTATCTATTGCGCCTTGTGTTGCTTCAGCTTCTAACTGCGAGGCTTTTGAAGACATAAGCTCAATATTCGTCAGTTCATTAATTTTTACACTTAGTGCAAAATCGATAAAATCATTCACTTTTTCAATATTTCTTAATGTTACTTTAAGTGTTCTTGTTGCTACATATCCTGCATTAATTGCTGTACCGCTCTCGACATTAAACATATCGTCATCATTATGAGTTAACAGGCTTGTAGCAGAAACATCAGTCTCCTTAACACCATACTTGCTTAAACCTTTAAGTAACAAATTTACTCGGTCATCAACATCACGTTTTGCATCAAGTGATTTGTCTTTAAAGCTTATTACTTCAAAAGAAATCTTAGCCATATCGGGCTTTGCTAATACCTCTGCAGTACCCTGCACTGCAATATGGCGATTAGCAGGCAAACTTGAATTAGCAAAAGTGATGAGTGGGAATAAGGTTAAGAAAATGGCAGTGATGAGTTTCATGATCGTCCTTGAAGTGATTAGTTAGATAATGATTACGTAACTGTACCTATAGTTATACGGATAACAATAAAAGTAAACTACTCTTTATTGTTGGCGGGAGTTTATCTCGCGCGGCATAAAGCCCCGCCTACAGCCAACCTACATCAACTCGCCTACTTTTAACTCTTTGCCACGGCTTATTTGATGGCACTGGGCTAGCAGTAACTCGGCAGTGGCTTGTGCATCGGTCAGTGCGTGATGGCAATGATAGCTTGGTAACTCATAACGTGTGCGGCAAGCATTAAGGGTTAAATCATCTTGTTTTATTTCAGTTGAATGATGGAGTAAGCGCTTTTGCTCAATATGCAGTGTGTCGAGTATCAGTTTAGGCCGTATAGTTATATTGGCATTTTTAAGCGCTATTTTTAAAAACCCCCAGTCGAGCATGGCATTATGAAACACTAAAATACAATCACTAAAGTGGCTGCTTAGTTGCGTTAATATACTGCACAAGCTCTGTCCTTTTGTTATAGCATCGTCGCTAATCCCATGAAAAACAGGACTTTGCTCAAGGCTTTTTACGTTTTTATTTATAAGGTGCTGCGACTCGCTCATTTTTATACATTGGTTATCTATTATCACCCACGCTAGTGATACAATTTCGTGCTGTTTTGCATCAAGCCCAGTGAGCTCTAAATCAATCACTAAGTAACGTTGTTGTAAGGCATTTTTGCCTAGTAATTTACGGCGCTTTAAATACCGAGTGAGCAGCTTTTTTACCATGTTAGTAATCCATCATTATAAACTGCCGCGAGCAAACTTAAACGCGGCGGCTTGCTGCGCTTGTTTAACAAGGTAAAACGCTTCTTTTAGTTGATGGCGCTCTAGTGAGTTTAATTTATTAGGGTTAATGCAATTACTCGGTAAGCCCTCTTCGTTTATTTGTGTACTCAAACGAAGCTGCGTTAAGAACCGCCAGCAGTCTTTTAGGTTGTATATATCTTCTTTGCTGATCAGTTTATGTTTTAGTAGTGCGTCCAACCGCTCTTGTGTGTTGGCGCGCCTAATACCCGCTTTTAAAGCGTATAACCGCACTATGTCATTTATAATTACGACACCACGTTTTTTTAAATCTATGTATTTATTATTTTGATCTGTTTTTTCGGTTTTAAATTTATTAAATAAACCAATTGGCACGCTGTTGCTGCTTATGTCGGTTGCCATTGCGGCATAGAATAAGTCGTTACGCGATATACGAATTAGTTGCTCGCAAAAAGCCGTGTATAAAGCGTTTGAACCTTCAATAAATCGCAGGTCAAAAAATATCTTACAGTTAAGCATTGCATTGGGTGTGGGGCTTTTTATCCATTTAAAAAAGCGCTCGCTCCAGTCGTTTACGCTCATACGGCACTCATCACTGCTTGCCATAATATTACCTGGGCAACGCCTAATGCCGCACTCAACTAAATTCTCGCATACAAACTCCCCCATACTTTTAAAGTAAGCGTGTTGCTCGGTGGTTAAGTCGTTAGGGAGTAATAAGCCGTTATCTTGATCTGAATGCAGGGTTTGTTCTTCGCGTGCTTGCGAGCCAAAGCAAATAAAACTAAAGCTGGTTGGCGCTGCGCCATGCTCTTCTTGAAATAAGTGAATCAGGCGCGATGTAAGCGCATCGGTTAAACCACTGAGTAATTTACCAATTAGCGATATGTCGTCAATGTTGTACGAAAAACTACGCAAAAGTTCGGGAATTTCTTTAGCGTAGCGTTTTAAATCAGTAACAGTGTGCGCTTTATATATGCGCCCAATAAGCTGTACGGGGTCACTTTTTTGTTGGCGCAGTAAATCGGTGCTGGTTATCATTCCTATCGGGTTATGGTTTTCGTCGAGCACGGGCAAATGGTGAATGTTGTATTTAAGCATTAAATGCAGCGCCGAAAACACCCGGTTATTTTCAAATATAAACTTGGGCTTGGCGGTCATAATACTGCTGACTGCATCTTGTGGGTCTACCTCGTCAGCAAGTACGCGGTTACGTAAATCGCGGTCAGTCACAACTCCCACTAAGTGCGCGTGCTGCGTTATCATTATTGACGAGACACCATGCTCTTTCATTTTTTTAGCGCTTTGCCTAATACTTGCATCGGGCGAAAGTGTAATTGCTGTGCGGGTCATCAGCTCTGATATTTTACGTTCCGACCAGCTATCGTTTTTACTTTTATAATGCGATGACAACAACCGGTTAGCATGAGCGCGTACAAAGTATTGCTCAAACGATTTATATTCTCTGCGTAAAAAATCAAAGTGCGTTTGAGAGAGCATATACACTATCCCCTCTTTTTGTACTTCTAACCTATTTTGAATTGCCTCACCGGTTAATAGCGACGGAAAACCAAAATAGTCACCTTGCGCTAAGCGCGTAACAACATCGCCCTTGCCATCAACGAGGTCGTACAAACCAGAGCGAATTAAAAATAGTTTAGGGTTTTCACTTTGTAACCACTGAGTTTGGTTTTCGCGGGTAAGGTAAATAATATCAAGACGATTTACAAAGTATTCGCATGCGCTGCTATCAAGCATAGTAAAAGGCGCTTGCAAACAAACGTATTGGGCTATTTCTTGTTGTTCTACACTCATTGTATTCGCTCTTTAAATGGTGATGTACCAATCTAATGTACTTATTTATTAAACAAATAAAAAGCCCGACTAAATTCGGGCTTTGGGTGCTTTATATTTTTTTACTATATCTATAAATGTTGCCTAGTGATCGTGCGCTTCAGCTGACCCTTTAGGGTTACGAATACCTTCTACCATTTCTTGAATTTCAATAGGTGTAGCTTGAGTAAATTTAAGAACAACTGCAGCTACTACAAAGTTAATAATCATACCAATTAAGCCAATACCTTCAGGCGAAATACCTAAAAACCAATGTTCAGGGTTGTTAAGCTCAGGGCTTACAAACTTGAAGAAGATGATATACGCAGCGGTAAAGCCAATACCCGTTACCATGCCTGCAATTGCGCCCTCTCGGTTCATTGTTTTAGAGAATATACCCATAATAATTGCTGGGAAGAAACTCGCTGCCGCCAAGCCGAATGCAAATGCCACTACCGATGCCACAAATCCAGGCGGGTTAATACCAAAGTATGCGGAGATAACAATAGCGACCATGGCTGCCAACCTCGCTGCAAGTAACTCTTGCTTGTCGGTAATATCGGGCTTGAGGGTTCGCTTGAGTAAATCGTGCGAAACGGAGGTCGAAATAACCAGTAGTAAACCTGCTGTTGTAGACAGTGCAGCGGCAATACCACCGGCAGCTACAAGTGCAATTACCCATGCTGGTAAATTAGCAATTTCTGGATTTGCTAATACCATAATGTCGCGGTCTACATTTACTTCGTTAGCACTGTTCGGATCGGTGATTTTACCCGCCGTGTAGAACATTTTGCCATCGCCGTTTTTATCATCAAATGTAATTAAACCTGTGCGTTCCCAGTTTTTAATCCATCCTGGTGCTTCTGCGTAAGCTGTACCGCTACCGTCTTTACCATTAATAGTATCAACCATGTTTACGCGAGCAAAGGCTGCAACCGCAGGTGCTGTAGTATAAACAATCGCGATGAACACAAGAGTCCATGCAGCAGAAATACGTGTGTCTTTTACGCGAGGTACAGTGAAAAAGCGTACAATTACATGTGGTAAACCAGCAGTACCTACCATTAACGCACCAGTAATAGCAAATACGTCAATCATGCTCTTAGAGCCTTCGGTATATTGCGCAAAACCAAGTTCAGCGCTTAAGCCATCTAATTTATCAAGTACGTACACGCCGTCGCTGCCAATTAGTGTGGCACCAAAACCGGTTTGTGGGAAGAAGTGACCCGTCATCATCATCGAGATAAAAATGGCTGGTACAAGGTAGGCAAATACAAGTACACAATACTGCGCTACTTGTGTGTAGGTAATGCCTTTCATGCCGCCAAGTACCGCATAAAAGAATACAATCACCATACCAATGTAAACACCGGTTTCAATTTCTACTTCTAAAAAGCGTGAAAATACCACGCCTACGCCACGCATTTGCCCTGCTATATAAGTGAAACAAATGAATATGGCACAAAAAATAGCAACTAAACGCGCGGTACGTGAATAGTAACGGTCGCCAATAAAGTCTGGCACAGTAAACTTGCCGAATTTACGTAAGTAAGGCGCTAAACACATGGCTAATAGTACATAACCACCTGTCCACCCCATTAAGTAAACACTGCCATCGTAACCTGCAAACGAAATAATACCCGCCATTGAAATAAACGACGCGGCGCTCATCCAATCGGCAGCTGTTGCCATACCATTAGCAAGAGGAGGTACGCCGCCGCCCGCTACATAAAACTCTTTGGTTGAACCCGCTCGGGCCCATATTGCTATGCCGATATAAAGCGCAAAGCTTAAACCAACAATTAAAAACGTGAGTGTTTGAACATCCATTGCTTAGCTCCTATTCGTCTACGCCGTATTTTTTATCTAACGTATTCATTTTGAAAACGTACACAAAAATCAAAGCAACAAAGGTATAAATCGCGCCTTGCTGGGCGAACCAGAAGCCAAGTTTAAACCCAAAAAAACGTACTTCATTAAGTACATCAACCAGTAATATGCCAAAGCCAAAAGACACGACAAACCACACTGCTAACAGTTTAAATAACAGCGAAATGTTTTCTGCCCAATAAGCTTTTGCTTGTTCTTCATCTTTAAAAGCCATTTTTGTTTTCCCCTTTAAGCACCGCAATATCGCGATGAGTGGTTTTTTATCTTCGCTTACCAATTTAGCAACGCTGGTTACATATTGAATTGAGACCATAGTCGTAACAGCTTGTTAACGTTTACGTAAACTGTATTTATCATTCAAGCGTGTTTTATATATTTTTATATTATTTCAATTACTTAGGCTGTTTTTATAAGCTGGCTTTATGATTAAATTGATAAGTTGGTCATTAATGCGACATTAGTCTAATGCTCAAGGGTGTTTTATTTTTACTGTTAATATTCAATAAGATATAAATAAAATAAAAGTTTTATTTTAAATTCAACCCTCACACTTAACCTCAGTTCTGGTATTGTGTTAATCCCTCATACGGATGAGGGATTATTTAAAATAATAAGGTTTAATAACAACATGACTGCCGTACTCATTATTGTTGCTTTAAGTTATATAGGTGTGCTGTTTTGGCTTGCCAATTGGGGCGATAAAACAACCCCTTTAGCAAAGCGTATTAGCCATCACCCATTTGTGTATTCACTCTCACTCGGGATTTACTGTACCTCTTGGACTTATTACGGTTCGGTAGGAACAGCCGCCACCAGCAGTTGGAGTTACTTGCCAATATTATTAGGCCCTGCGTTGCTGTTTTTATTCGGCCAAGGATTTTTACGTAAGCTGGTACTGGTAAGTAAAAAACAAAATATAACTACTATTGCTGACTTTATTTCAGCTCGTTACGGCAAACGTCAAACTACAGCAATAATGGTTACTGTAATCGCATTACTGGCAACCATTCCCTACATTGCACTGCAATTAAAAGCGCTTAGTACAAGCTTTTTACTTTTGCAAAACAGTAATAAAATATCCGGCGATATGCTCGCGCTTTCTGCCACACTAATTATGGCTTTATTTGCTATATTTTTTGGTACTCGCAAAGTTGATGTAACTGAATATCGCTCTGGCTTAATGCTCGCTGTTGCATTTGAATCTATGATTAAACTTATTGCTCTTATTGCCGTTGCGGGGCTTGCAGTATTTACACTTTTTAATTTACCCGAAGCCACCACGAACAAAGTAACTGAGTCTATTTGGGGTCACTGGAGCGATTTTAACTTTTTTAGCTTTAACTTTATTGGCCAGTCTTTAATGGCTGCAGCGGCTATTATATGTTTGCCTCGCCAATTTCATGTAACCGTGGTCGACAACCAAAACAAACGCCACTTACTTACCGCTCGCTGGGCTTTTCCGCTGTATTTACTACTAACAGCCGCAATGATTTTACCTATTGCGACTGCGGCCATTCATCCTGAAATTGGCAGCGGCTATTCACCCGACAGCTTTGTACTTGCCCTACCGCTAATTAACGACAACGCTTTTTTAACCACCTTTGTATTTATAGGTGGGCTATCGGCCGCCACCGCAATGATAGTGGTAGCAACGCTTACATTAAGCACGATGATCTCAAACGATGTGGTACTGCCGTTAATGCTGCGTAGAAAGTTTAAACGTAACTTAATTACCAGCAGTTATAAGTCTCGCATATTACTTGTAAGGCGCTTTGCTATTGCAGGCATATTAATTTTGGCCTATTTCTATCAGCAATGGTTTGGCCATAGTAGCGCACTGGCCAGTATGGGCTTGGTGGCGTTTTCACTTGTTACCCAATTGCTGCCCTCTATTGTGGGTGGTTTATATTGGCGAAAAGGTCATGCTTATGGGGTGTATGCGGGTTTGGTAGCAGGCTTTATTTGCTGGATACTATTTTTAATGCTGCCAATACTCGATGCCGGCACAACCCTTGATAGCGAGCTGCAACAAACGCTTATAACGCGTGGAACCTTGATAGCTTTGTTTGCCAATATTGGTTGTTATATTAGTTTTTCACTTGGGGCTGAGGAGCGCTTAATTGATAAAATTCAGGCCGCTGCTTTTGTTAACCCTAAAGATCAGGCTATTTTATCAAGGCGCTTAAATAAAGACGTAAAAGCCACCGTTTACGACTTTAAAATACTACTGCAAACATTTCTAGGTATTCAGCGCAGCCAACAAGTACTGGCCCATTACGCACTCGCCCATCATTTAAGCGATAACAACGCACACCCAGAGCCTGAATTTATAGCCTACTGCGAACGCGCGTTAACAGGCGTGCTTGGCGCATCGTCAGCGCAAGCATTAATACATACGGTATCGTCGGGTAAGCGTATGGCGTTTGAAGAAGTTGTAAACTTTTTTGACGAAACCACACAAGCGCTGCAATTTAATCAAAACCTGTTATTTACCTCACTCGAAAATTTAAGCCACGGTATTTCAGTTGTTGATAAAGATTTAAAACTCGTTGCATGGAACAAACGCTACAATGAAATGTTTGGCTACCCTGAAGGCTTTTTAGAAGTAGGCCAACCCATAGAAGACATTATTAGATACAACGCTAACCGTGGTGAATGTGGCCCAGGCGAAATAGAACGCCAAGTAGAAAAACGTGTACAGCATTTAAAATATGGCAGCTCGCATCATTTTATTCGCCACCGTCGTAATGGCCAAGTATACGAAATGATTGGTAATCCGCTGCCCGATGGCGGATTTGTTACCAGCTTTTCAGATATTACAAACCACATAAGTACGCAAAATGCGCTTGAAGAAGTAAACATGGATCTTGAAAACCGCATAGAAGCACGTACTCAAGAAGTGCAAACTATTAATAAAGACTTACAAGCTCAAATAGATAGCCGTGTACAAACTGAGCAAGCACTTACTTTAGCTAAACGAGAAGCAGAGCAAGCCAACGACAGTAAAACGCGCTTTTTAGCACTGGCGAGCCATGACATTTTACAGCCGTTAAATGCAGCACGTTTATACCTTGCCGCCATTGACGAAAAACAGCTCGACAGCACTAACCAAAACAGCTTTGAAAAACTAGGCGATAGTCTCGATTCAACCGTGCATTTAATGTCGGCATTGCTTGAAATAGCTAAGCTTGAGCAAGGCGCTATGACCCCTACCCCTCGCCACTTTTATATTGAAGATATTTTAGCCCCACTACAAAGTGAATACGCTATTTTATCAAGTGATAAAGGCCTTAAGCTTAGTGTGCGTTCAAACCAGCAAATTGTGCACAGCGATATAACCTATTTGCGCCGAATTATTCAAAACTTGGTCTCTAATGCAGTTAAATACACCGATAATGGCCGTGTATTAATTGCCTGTAGAAACCGAAAGCATAATTTACGAATAGAAGTATGGGATACAGGCCCTGGGATTAGCGAAGTAGAGCAAGCTAAAATATTTAACGACTTTTACCGTGTTGAGTCGGGCGATAACAAAGGCGTAGGCTTAGGCCTAGGTGTGGTAAAACGTATGGCTGACTTATTAAGTTTGCCGCTTGATGTGCATTCTGAGCCAAATAAAGGTAGCCGTTTTAGCATTGAGGTACCTTATGGCGACGAGCAGTTTGTACAACAAAAAAGTACTACAAATAGCTTAATAGAAAACCGTGCAGCAATTAATATTGTTGCCGTAGACGACGACCCTGAAAATTTAGCAGCAATGGCAAGCTTACTTAAAAAGTGGCAGGCTAATTACACCCTTTTTGATAACGTAGATAATGTACTGGCGCATGCTAAAGAAAACGGTGCACCCGATGTTATTTTAATGGACTACCAATTAGGCAATGACTGCGATGGCATAACGCTAATTAAAACCCTGCGCGAAATTTGGCAAAGCCAAGTCCCTGCTATTTTAATTACCGCCGTGCGCGACACCGAGCTTAAGCAAGAAACCAAAGCCGCTAATATTCATTATTTAAGTAAGCCAATTAAACCGGGCAAACTAAAGGCACTGCTTAATCACAGTACATAGTGATCTAGTTAAAAGTATTCTAGTAAAAAGTGTTCTAGTTAAAAGCTATCAAGTAATAGCGTAAAACAAAAAGCCCAGTATCTTCACTGGGCTTTGCTTTATAAAGTATTCATAAAGTTAAACTTGATTTACTCGGCTTCTAAGCTTTTGGAACAACCAACTTAACCCCACCAACGAAAGCCCTAATCCAATAAACGAAAGCGCTTTAAGTAAGCCCTCCAAGTTAGCCATATCAATTAAAAACACTTTAACAATAACTGCAGCTAGTATGCCTAGGCCTATTTTTTGTATTAATAATTGATTTTTTAAATGACCAAAAATAACAGTACCCGCCCCCAATACTAACCAAATAACAGAGTAACTATAAAGCTCTGCATTGCTTGCGCCTTTTGATAAGTAAATGTAAGGACCTTGCCAGTACTGACGAATAAAGCTGTTTATTGCCAATAATATAAAGCCACCCGCAACGGCCAATATAAATGGCGTAGCTTTAGCATTTATTGGTTTTACAAGCTTGGCCAGCCAAAGCGTTAATCCTGCAGGAACTAACCACAATAGTAATAACCAGTTAAATATTGGCAGCTCACCTAAGTAAAGTGATTCAAATAATGGGTTATCGTCAAGTAGTGTTTTAATAGCAAAAAGCCCTGCTAACCCCGCAAGTGCAAAACCCGCCACTTTATATAACTTAGCTAAAGTACCGGCAAGTTTTGCTCTGTGTAAATACACACACCCTAATGCCAGCCAGTTACAGGTAAGGAGTATTTGTTCGTAAAAGTTAAGTGAATCAAATTGCGGATAATGCCCTACTAACTGATAACTTGTTTCGGTAGTAATAAAAAGCGCTAAACAATGAAGGGCTGCACCTTCGAGCCATATTTTAAGTTTTGATGAGTCAAAGCACTTAGCTGCGGCAAAAAATAACGAAATACATAACGGATAAACCACAATACTCCAATGTAAGCCAAATACCGTAAGTGCATCGTAACTTGGTGTCCAAGGTGCGAGCGTTAAGCGCAGTAATAACGCAGCAACCAAGGCTTTTATAGGCCAATGCGGCATAGGCACGTTATAGCGTTTAATAAGTACGCTTATAAGTAATACTTGTACAGCAAGTGCAATGGTTAGGCCGCTGTCACTTAGTAGCATGGTAATTGCTAACGTAATATTGGCATTAGCCCCTACCCAATAAGTAAAACGCTGAAAAAGCGTTGTATTATGTTGCGCACACTTTATTAAAATAGCCGCCACTACAAACAATGCAACGGCCCAAAGTGGATATGCAGTACTTAACGCGAAATTAGGAATAAGCGTATATAAAGTAGCTATCATTACAAATACACTAAACGCTCCCGTAATATGAAACGCTAAACGCTTAATCTGTTTTTTACCGTAATAAAGCCCAAAAGCGGTAAGTAACAATCCGAGTAATAAACCCAAACCGTATTCATTTTTGAATATAAAGAGTGCGTCATCAAATAGGTTTGGCGAAAGATGCGTGCGCTGAGCGCCTAATACTAATAGCGTTGAAATAACTAACGCTACGCCCTGCCAAATATCCCAACGGCTATTTTTAAGGACTAAAAACAACACCAATACAATACTTAACACGCCGGTTGCTTGCCACTGCATATCAAAGTGACTGATCAACATAGTAAATATTAAGGGCGCAATAAAAGCGAGTAGTAATGCATGATCTGGAAGCACTTTAATTAAGCGTTTTAAACTGTGCGGGCGATGTTCAATAACATTTAGTTTTAGACCTAAGCGCGGTATAGCAATTAACCCTACAATACTAAGTAAAGCAAATGCCCCCATTAACCAAACGGTATTAGCTTTAAGTAGCGTAAAACCAACTAAATACCAGCCAATGTGCCCAACCCATAATAAATACCACAACCAAGCTCGCTGTACTTTATGTGCAACTAACGCAGCCGACAAACTTACAAAGCCAATATACATTAACAGCGCAAATAAGTTACCACTGCCAGTGCTAACCCATATTGGTACGCTGTAAGCGCCAATAATACCAAGCACGGCCAATAGCGGGCCTAACCTAAGCGCCATCGCGCTTGCACTAATTGCTATAATAGCTAACGCAAAAAATGCCACGGTAGGGCTCAGCATGTCGTAACTGCTGTAAGCTAAAAGCGTTAAAGCAAAACAGGTAATAAACCCACCACTTGCAAGCGCTGCGGGTATGTAATTATTAAAGCCTTCAAATACAATGCGTTTATGGTGTAAATAAGCTGCGGCTGCAATTAGGCCAAGCCCAAATAAGCCGCCTAAACTCAACCTCATTACAGGTGATAGTAATCCCGCTTCTAGGCTGTATTTAGCTAAAAATATGCCCCCAAACGCAAGCGCTATTGCGCCTATCCAGGTCATCCAGTTCTCTTCAAACCCTGCGCGCAATTTATTAAATAGTAATTCTATGGCTGATGCTTCAGCTGGTTTGGCTTTTTTAGGAGGCGCTGATAGCTGATTTATTACAGGTGGCGACGCGTTTTGGGACGTTAAGCTTGGCTGTGCTTTATGAGCAATTGGCTCTGATCTTGAAAGCGCTGCCTGAGCCGTAGATGCTTCACTTTGAGGTTCACTTTGCGATATCGATTTATGTGTTTGTAGATGTGTTATTTTGGCCCTTAAAACAGCAACTTCTTGTTTTAATCCATTTAACTGCACTAGTGCTATTAAGCCGCAAATAGCACCGGCAACTACAACCAGTATTACTATGACGGCTAACCCAACTAAATCATCCATGGCACACTCTTATTAATTATTATGCCCTGAGTGTACCTAATTATTAATGAGTAGGTAAATTTTGTTCAATAAAAAAGCCTAAGTACTTAAAGTGCTTAGGCTTTATGCTACTTAATATGCTTAGGTTTATTCAACACTATCGGTAATAGTGCGCTCTAGGGTCATCTTATAACCTGAGCTTGTTGTTTCATCATGCTCTAAAATCAATATGTAGTTACCCTCTTGTGTAAAGTCCATATCGCTTTGTTGAATAAGCACAATTTGCTGGCCGTTGTCTTCGTAAACAACATAAACCGTGTAAATTTCGTTATCTACAACCTGCTCTTCTTGGTCATACTTATCTAGGCCATCGACTACGTTACTAGTGTCGTCTACCGTTTCGCCGTTAAGTGTAAAGTACACATCTACATCTGAAACCGACTGCCCTGCGTAGCTTTCAATTAGATTTACAACCGATACCGTATGGCTGTAACTGCTTGGTGTTAGATTTTCTTCAACGCTCATCATACGTAAACCGTTATCAACGTCGTTATAAAAAATACCCACCGCACTTTGCTCACGCTCTAGCGTCATTAAAAAGTTATCAGCTAGTTTTGTACCTTCTTCGTCGTACATCGCTACGCTGTAACTATTAGGCGAAAGTTCAACATAATCGGTATAAGAGTCACTAGCGACTGTATTTGTTGTGTTTACAGTTGTACCGCGTGTAGCAGAAAAGCTTACTGGCGAGTAGTCATCAACCGTATTTATAAAACGTAATTGCCCCAGGGCAGATTGATGTTTAAGCTCAGTAACGTAGTTGTTATCGGTTACTACATCAAGCGTAATACCGCCTTCTTCTGTAGCATAACTTGGGCGGATCATTGCTACATAACTTGCTTCATCGTATAAATAAACAGATGACGACTCGTACACAACATCACTGCTGCCCGCTTCTGTTATGTAAATAGTGTAATAACCTTCATCAACGCTTTGCAGATCTAACTCACTTAAATATTGAGCTGATGAGAAAAGTGTCGCGCTTTCAAATACGCCATCATCAGTTGCTAAGTAAATATCGTAGTTAGTATCCTCACCTGCAATATTGTAAAACCCTAAGTTAAACTCACCCGTATCGCTTGAGATAGGTACGCTAAGCTCTGTAAATGTAGGCTCATCAAAGTTACCACTCATTACTACTAACTGTGTTTTGTCACCCTTAATAGAAATTTCTTGATCGCTAATTGTTATATAGCTGTCGTTAGCATCTAGGTACTCAAAACTTACATCATAAGTGTCTGTGCTGTAGTTATGGCGAGTAGTTACATCAGCAAAATCAGCGCCTGATCGCTCTGTTTCTTCAACAAACAAACGTGTGTATGGACTATTATAAGAGCCGTTATACAATTGGATGTAACCTGTAGAGCTTGAGCTATCATCAGAGCCGCAGCCCGACAAAATAGTAATTAGACTTAAGGGTAATGCAGCTTTTAAAAGGGAGTTGGTCATTAAGGTTATTCCTTATTATTAATATCTCCATTATGACCCAAACATTCTATTTTAATTTCATGATTTACAAAGCATTACCCTCACTGACACTTACTTACGAAAACGTTAAAAAGTGTAGTAAATGTGCAAACAATAAGGACGTGTTTTTATATAATTAAAACGCTTACGGGGCAATTTCAAAATGATCTCGACCATTTTTTTTAGCTAAATATAAAGCTTGGTCAGCGCGTTTCATTACACTATCAAGTGCTTCGTCGCTAATCCGCTTAGCAATACCTATACTCACAGTTAAAAAGCGATCATCCTTAACCTTAATAGTATGAACAAGCTCTAAAACAGCCTGAGAAAATTTAGCGACATCATCAATGTTACTTGATGGAAAATAACCCGCAAACTCTTCTCCGCCTATACGAGCAAAGATATTTTCGCTTTCAAATAGAGCATTTACTTTCCCTGCAAACTCTTTGAGTACTTGATCTCCCATATCATGGCCAAAATTGTCATTTATGGATTTAAAGTGGTCAATATCAATAATTAAAATAGTGTACGGATTAGTAACTGCATTTTTAACATTTTGATAAAAGCAACGTCTGTTATATACCTTTGTTAATTCGTCAATAACAAATTCTTGCGCTAATCTGTTGTGCATCTTTTGCATAAATAACATTGTTTTAAATAACCCATAGGCAGTGATCACCATACCCAGCGTTTTACATAAATCGTTTAAATAAATATCAATCCACCCTGGCTGTACAACTACCTCATTGAGTAAATCAGTTGTCATACCCACTATCCATAGCAGCAAGCCAATCGTGACATATACATACGCTTTTTTTGCCAACTTAGAACACTGAACAACCCAAAATACGGTAACAATAACAATTAAGTTTATTAGGTCGCTCGTAAATCCATACATGCTATTTTTAATATCTAAGTGCGAAAAAGCCACTAAGTTATAAATAGTAAAAACCACAATAAAAGAAAGTAACGCAAGCATAAGCAGCTTATTTAACCGCGTAATGTACACAAAGCGAGTTAACTTTAAACTTACGGTTTCAAATTTAATCATAAGGAATTCTTATATTTACGTTTTAATTAATCGTTAAAAACTATAACACACCATATAAATCAGACCTTAAATTAAGGTGCTTAACCCCCATAACCCCAACACTAAAATAGTAATACCAATCATCGCTTTAGTTTTATGTTTACTAATGATTCGCTCAGCTTCATTACCTGCATAATAAACAATAATAGCCAAGCCAAAGTAACGAATAGAACGCGCGATACCCGAAGCCAATAAAAATAGCCAAATAGAATACTTAGTCGCGCCTGCTGCAAGCATCGCTATTTGAAACGGAATTGGCACAATGCCAAGCGTTATAACAAACCAAAAACCTTGATCTTGCATTTGCTGCTTAACGTTTTCAAATTGCTCAGGGCTCGAAAACGTATTAATAATCCAATCACCAACCGCATCAAATAAATAATAACCCAATGCATAACCAAACAATGCACCCACTATGCAACCTAAAGTCGCCATTAAGGCGATAAGCCATAGCTTCTCTCTACGAGCTTGCATTAGCGGTACTAATACAGCCTCAAGTGGAATAGGCACTATGGTTGACTCTAAAAACGACGCCACTGTAATACCGCTAAGCATATGCTTAGAATCAATAAAATTACGTGTTTTTTCTTTTAGCTTTTTTTGAATTGCCATATAATTTTCCTTTTATAGTGCCAAAAATAAAGTGGTTAGTTTATTTTGGCACATCCACGTTAATATAAACTTAAGCAATAAAAAAGCCCGTATAAAACGGGCTTTTTAAACTGTATTTGTATAATTATTTAGAAACCGGCATTATATAAATCAAATTGCTTTTCTAGTTCAACAGAACTCTCTCCATCAACTAACGCTATAACTCGTGTTTTTCTGCCAGCTAATACTTTAGGAATATCTTTTGAATCAATAAATGTTTGCTCAGTTATTTCTATATTTTTAACACCTTGCGCTAACAAAGCCGCTTTAACTGTTTCAACTCGTTTTAAAGCAAGCTTACGGTTATATTCTAATGACCCTTCTAAGCTAGTATCACCAATTAATAAAATAGTAATACCTGGCACATCAACAACACTATTAGCAAAACTTACTACTTTTGCTTCTGCATCATCCGTTAGCGTCGATTTATCGTAACCAAATTCAATAACAACGTTTCTTGATGTCGTTATTTTTTGCTCTTTAGGGCAACCATCATTATTTGTTTTGGCTCTTATCGGTGTTTCAGCACACTTGTCTCTTGCGTTAATAACACCGTCGCGGTCTTGGTCAAATAAATCTTTTGATTGAACTTGATACTCATATTTTTTTGCATCGCTAGCACAGCCAGACAGTAATAATGCAAGACTTAAAAACATAATGCTTTTCATATTATCTATCTCCTAGTAGCCATGCTTCAGGTTTATCAACCCTAAGAGCTCTAACTAAACGCCCTGTTGCATTTACAAGCCTAAAGCTTGCTTTGCGTTGATCATAAGCCGATTCAATATAGTTACGACGCGCTGTAAACAACTCAATTTGCGAATCAAGTACATCTAATAACGAACGACGACCTAATGAAAATTGGCGTTCATACCCTTTTTGAGCAACTTCAGCATAGCCAACATTTTCTTCGTAAAAGCCTTTTTGCTCAGCTAAAAACATGTTTGCATTCCATGCAAAGGTTGTCGCTTCTTCGACTTGCCGGTGAGTTGTGTCTTTAACTGCTACGGCTTCTTGGTAACGCCATTTTGCCGCTTCGGTATCTGCATTTGTTTTGCCACCGTTGTATAAATCGTAACTCATAGAAAGCATTACTCGGCCGTTATCATCACGACCAGGAGAGCCCGAAATATTATCGTTATCAGCTACATCAAACTCTAAACTAACCTTTGGCCAATAACCGCTTTTCTCTCTTTCTATTTGTTTATTTGCAGCTTCTATATCAAAAACAGCAGCCATAATTTCTGGATGTGATTTTTTAGCGACTGCTATAGCATCACCTAAAGTGGCTGGTATATATGTTTCATCCACTTTAGGAATCATTAAATCATCAGGGTACTGACCCACTAAATCATAGTAATTTGCTTTAATATCTTGAAGATTATTTTTAGCAGCTAAAAAACCAGATTGTGATGTAGCAAGTCTAGACTGTACTTGAGCTACATCGGCATCGCTTGATAAACCACGTTGACGTCGTTGTTCAATATCACTTAATATTTTTTTATGTATGTTGATATTTCGCTCTGACAACTCAACTAACTCAACTGATTTAAGCAAGTCTAAATATACCTGTACAACTTCAAGGCTAATATTCTCTGCAGCAGATATTAAACCCAATTGGTCAGCTTTTGCTTCGTTATCTAGTCTAGCAACTTCAGATGATGTTCTAAAACCATCAAATAACATTTGTGTTATTTTTAAACCTATTTCTCTACGATTTAATTCGCTATCAAGTTCTCGGCCTGATTTATAGTTTACGCGCTCGTATCCATATCCTGCATATAAACGAACTTGTGGTAAATACTCACTAAACGCACTGCGTTTATCGCGGTATTTTGCTTCAAAGCTCGCATATTTCTGCATTAATCTCGGATTAGTGTTTAATGTTTCAGCTACAGATTGCTCAAGCGTTAACGCATTCGATAACCCTGGGGCTAAGGCTAAAACAGAGAGTAGTCCTAATTTACGCATTTAATATTCCTATATTATGGTTCACGCATTGCATTGGCTTTTGCTCTAAGCAAAGGTTTTAGCCAATAATCTAAAACAGTTTTTTTTCCAGTAATAACATCTACTTGCGTTTGCATCCCTGGGATTATTGCTTGCTCTGCTATTTGGCTTATTGTTGTTTTAATATAAGCCTGATAATAAGCAGTTCCATCTTCTAAATACTGAGCATCTGCACCAATATAAGTAACTTCACCTTCAAGTCCACCGTATATTACAAAGTCATAAGCAGTAAACTTAACTTTAGCAGCCATGCCCACTCGAATAAAACCGATATCTTTTGGTTGAATTTTAGTATCAATTAAAAGCAAATCGTTTTGAGGGACAATTTCCATCATCACCTCGCCGGGGTCAATTACACTGCCAATAGAGCGTGATACAATATTTTTTACGGTACCACGTACTGGCGATCTAACTTGTGCTTTTATAAGTCTATCTTCGAGTGATTTGCTACTTTGTTGAATTTTAGCAAGCTCGTTACTCACTTCATCTAACTGATTTTGTGTATCCGCTAAATAATCAAATACTATCGCTTTTCGCTCTTCTTTTACCTGACTTTTTGCCGCTTTTAATTGCTGTAATAACGCATTGGCTTGGTTTAATTCACCTTGCATGCCAATTTCGTCTCGTTGCAATTTAACCAACTCCATTTCGGCAACAGCACCCGCATCTACAGCACCTTGAGTTAACAGTACTTCCCGTGTTGTGAGCTTTAGCCTTTGCTTAAGCGCAGATATATTTGCACGTTGCTCTACACTGGCTTGCTCCTGCTGGAGTAGGTTTTGCGTGCGCTGCTGTAGCTGAGACTCAAGCTGTGTAAGTCTTGAAGTATACGTATTGTATGCCTGCTTATACACATCTACAGCAATATCTTTTCTAGGTATTTCTAAGCGTTCTATATTAGCGCCAAAACTGCTTTCTTCATTTAAAGTAACGCTTTTCAATTCAGTTACTAGACGGTTTCGTCTTGCTAATAACGAACCTTTTTCTTGACTAGATTCAGCATAAGCAGCAGCAAATCGGGTTTCATCAATCAGTAAAAGCGGATCACCCACCTCTACAATTTGCCCTTCACGTACTAAAACTTCTTTTAAAATACCGCCATCAAGGTTTTCAATAGTTTGAACACGTTGTACTGGTATAACAGCACCTTGACCTACAACAACTTCTTCTAGCTTAGCAAATTTAGCCCACAAAACCACAGCAAAAAGTAATACAAAAACTATAATAACCAATCTTTTAGCTTGTTTTGCAGCTTGTAGCTGCCCCATATATAAATCAGCCATTGGTTGAAGAACTCCCAGTCTCTGTATTCACCCTTGTCACTTTTTTACTTACTAGTTTTACACCACCATGCACTTTATTACTAAATAATGAGCTTGGTGTTTCTATACTTTTTAAGCGACCGTGGTCGAGCACAAATATTCTGTCGCATATAGTCAGCATATCTTTACGATGACTCGAAATAACCACCGTTTCAGTGCGATCCTGAAGGGTTTTAATGAGGAGTTTTTCGTGGCCTGCATCCATAGCCGACGAAGGTTCATCTAAAATAAGTAATGCGTTATCGTCTTTTAATAAAGCACGCGCAATACATACAGCTTGACGTTGTCCGCCCGATAAAAACCGACCAAACTCGCCAACCTGTGTTTCCAGCCCCGACTCCAACCGGTCAATAAAACGACTTACGCCAGATTTAACTAATGCATTGGTTAAGTTTGTTGGGGTTATATTTTGTGCGCCTAGAGTAATGTTTTCAAGCACTGTGCCATAAAATAAGCTTGGGCTTTGTGCTACCCAGCCACTTTGCTTGCGTAGCGCACTTAACGACCAGTGCCTTATATCTATGTCGTCAATTAAAAGCTGACCTGATGTAGCTCTGTACTGCCCAGCAATAATTGCAAGCAAGGTAGACTTACCAGAGCCTGCACGGCCATATAAACCTATTTTTTCGCCCTGCTTAATTTCAAAGTTAATACTGTGCACTGCCTCAAGTTCTTGCTCATGGTACTGAAAGCTCAAATGGCGGGCTGTAATATTGCCATTTACAGGCGCATTAATCGTGTTTTCGCCACTTTTTTGTTCTTGCTCAAGCGCCATTATATTTTTAACCGACTCAATGGCTGTTTGTGTTTGTTTATATTTTAAAACAAGCCCAGCTAAAGCAGAAATAGAACCCGATGCGCGCCCACTCAGCATAACAATAGCAATCAGTGCGCCCATACTTATGTCGCCGTTACTAATTAAATAAACACCAAACACAATAAGCGCAATACTGGTAAATTGGCTAAGGCTTGCAACTGTATGCGTAAGTGTTGTGGCGCTATGGCGTGATTTATTTTGCCAATCAACCATTTGTGCGAGTGTTTGTTCAAGCTTTTGTTGCGCGCCTGCTTGGCCGTTCATTTGCTTAAGCTCAACAAGCTGGTTCAGGTTTTCGATTAAATACGCTTGGCGCTGGGTCGATAACTTAGATGCCTGTTCAACACTTTCACTCAGTCTTGCTTGTAATACCGCGCTTGTAATAACAACCAAGGTAAGTACTACAACCGGAATTAAGACAATTAAGCCACCTAGCCAAAAAATAAGCGCTAAAAACAGCAGTGTAAAAGGTAAATCGATTACCGATACAAGCGTCGCTGAGGTTATAAACTCTCGCACGCTGTCAAAGTCTTGCACTTGCTTTGCATAAGCACCTGCAGAGGCTGGGCGCTGCTCAAGGCGCATACCTAGCACTTTAGCGTACAACATACTGCTAATACGTAAATCTATTTGCCTGCCAGCCGCATCGGTTAAATGCCCGCGCGCTTGCTTTAATAACCAATCAAACACAATGGCTATTGTTGCGCCGGTTGCAAGTACCCATAAGGTATCGAGCGCAGCATTAGGCACAACGCGGTCGTATACGTTCATGGTAAACAACGGCACTACTAAAGCTAATAAATTAACGGTTAGCGAGGCGAGTAACAACGAATTATAAAATGGTTTAACCTGATCCCATGCAGGCTTTAGCCAACTAGGAATACGTGTATGAAGTTTTTCTGAGCGTTCATCAGTTACATTATCGTGCGACAAGTACCAAATAAGCTCTTTATCAATATCACTTAATTGCTTAGGTTTTGCTTCATCAAGTGAGCTAAACGTACTTTTACCATCGTTTTCAAAAAACCAAAAGTAGCCTTCTTTATCAAGCACCAAAGCAGGGTAAGCATAATGTTTTGGCGTAGTTTGCTGCTGCGCACTCACATTAATATTACTTAATGCTTGCTCTAAATGATGCGCCGAAAACTCATTACTTGGCAAACCAAGTAATAAGTTTTCGCTTTGATGGCGTAAATGCAGGGCATCTGCAATGTGCTTACCGAGTGCCAGTATTTGCTCTCGGTTTAGGATTAGCTTCATACGTTTTGATCGCCGTTGGTCATACTTGCAATCGTCTCATCATGTGCTGTGTTACCACTGCCAGACATATCGCTATAATCAGGCCCACTGTCGCCGCTCGCACTTGCGGTACCCGCTGAGCTAGTTGTAGCCGACTCAGAAATAGTTACATTTACTTCCTCAGGCGAAGCTTCTCGTGTTTCACCGTTAAGTGTTGAAAATGCAGTTAACGTTAAGTCAAAACTATCGCCAGCATCCGCATTTACAATCTCAAGGGTTTCAATATCAGCAATATCAACGGTCCACGTATCACCTACTTTATCTCCAAAGTTAAAGCTGTATCCATCAGGTAAGCCAGTAATTTCAATATAGCCGGTTTCATCTGCTGCAGGGTTTTGTAAATCAACATCAAGGTTAAGTGCAATATTATTAGTTGAGCTACTGGTTACATCATTAGCGGCTGTCCATAACGGCGCGTCTGCTTGTGGTTCTAACTCTACAATAAAGTCTGACGTTTCAGGTGTGCCAGTTACAGTAACGGTTTCACCATTAATAACTGCGCTATCCATAGTCGCTACCTCAACGCTCATATTAAACGTGCCAAACGCAAGGCCACCGGCGTTAAAGTCAAAGTTTTCTATACCACTGCCTTCTTCGCTTATTACGGTAGCAATATAGTTATTACCCTCTTGTGCAAAGTTAACTTTAGTACCATCAGCAAGCTCTATATAGCCATTTTCTAGCTCAGCTAATGCCGATGAGTCAGAAGTATCACCATTAATAATAACTTTAAGTTGCACTTGCTCAGTGCCATCGGCCTCAGTGCTAAAGGCAGCAAGATCAATAGTTACGTTGCTATCTTCGTCACCTGAATAGTTATCTTCTGGTTTTTGACTAAAATCAAGCGTGTCTGCTACAGGGTTAACACTCACGTTAAAGCTTTGTGATTGCTGTAATAACTCGCCCTGTGTACCATCTTGGCTAATTGCATTTAAACTTAGTGTTATGTCTCCACTAAAATCAAGAGGAGGAAGTAATACAATATTATCTGCATTCCCTTCAAGTAAGCTTCGAGGAATAGTCCAGCTCGTTGTGCCATTTTCTGAGCCGTCATCACCATTATTAATTATTTGTAGCTCTTCACCTGTTACCGCATCAATAAGAGTGGCACCTTTTGGTACACCGCTAATTGTAAAATAGGTAGTTTCGGAGTCATCTAGCGAAGTAGCCGCTAATCCCGTAAGTATAATTTCGCTGTCTTCATCGCCAGTAACGCTATTAGCAGTAAGCATAACACCGTCTGTTACAGGTGTTACATTTACTGTAATTGTTTGGTTAATAGTAGAGCTCGCTTTTACTTCACCTGTCGAAAGCGTAGCTCTATCTACTACTGTAGCGCTAATATTAATATCAAAATCACCCTTGGCATTTTCAGGAGGGTTAATCCCAACACCGGCTAAATCATCGTCAAATGTACTGCCATTACCTTTGTATAAATAACTGCCATCAGTTTGTAACTCAAAATTATCTGAAGGGTCATATAATGTACCTCCATCTGGTAACTCAATTGTTATTGGCTGAGTAAAATCAATTTCTTCAACACCACCATCTTCAGTATCTGTACTTTCGTCTGTTGAGGTAAACGTAATACCAAGTGATGTATTTGTATTGTCTTCAGTAATCGTTTGCGTTGCAGCAGCAAGGGTGCCACCATCAACTACAGGGTTAATATCCACACTTAATGATTGGGTTATATCTATTTCGCGGTCGCCACTTGGGTCTACGGCAACTATTTTTACTGGAATTTCTAATAAGCCAGAGTAGTCACTGTCGTTACTGTTAATAACCATTGTACTTAGCGAGCTTTCAGGGATTATGTACTCTATACCAGTGTCTGTTTCTACCGCAATTATACCATCGCCCTCAATAGTGAAGCCTTCTGGCAAACTGCTCTGCTCAACATAAATAGTAATTACATCGTTATAGTTATCATCAACATCTTGAGATAAATCTTCACCTAAATTAAAGTCACTTTCCTCAAAAGTAACGCTACCGCCTTCATCAGCCGTAACATTTTCTATTTGTAACGTATTAACTGGCGATGCAGTAGTCGTTTCTCCTTCGCCATCAATATTAAACCGTACTTTAAAGTTTCCGCTAATAAGGGCGCTGTCGTCACCGTCTTTAACGCGTGCATTAACTGTCACATCAACGTCAGAACCAGTAGATGAGTTAGCTTCAATAATTACGTTATTAAGCAAATCGTTTATGCTGTCTTTAGCGGCGTCACTTGTACCAGCGTCTATAGGAATAACCCAGCGACCAGTCCCATCTGGCGAGGCTATGTTTTCACCATCTTGCATGTAAATAACTTTTAATGAGGAGTTTTTTGGCAAGATAATTTCGATATATGTTATATGCTCAGAACCATCAATATCCTCTTCAATGAATGATGCAACGCCAGTTAAATTAATTTGACGCTCATTAGCACTTCCTTCATTAGTAATGGTTTCATCTGTGGTTTCGATACGAGTAACAGCGCCGTCAGCCTCAATGCTTGGGGCTACATCTACTTTGCCATTAACAGTTACCGTAATATTTGCACTTATATCACTTGATACAGCAGCAGAAGTATCTTGTACGGTGTAAGTTATCTCAACACTAAGCTCGCCTGAGTAATCTTCATCAGGTTTGAGTGTAACACTATCTGTATTTAAGTAGTCGGTAACATCTATTCCACTACCAACAGCTGTTTCAACACCGTTTATGTAAAGCGTTGTACCATCTGGAATACTATTAATAATCGCTTTTGTAATACTTTCAGAACCATCTACATCTGAGAGGTCGGGATTTAATTTAAGTGAGATTTGGCTGTCTTCATTGCCAACAACATTTGTATTTAAGTTAGTGGAGTCAATAACCGGCGTAAATGTAACACTTGCCTTAATTTCCGTGTCTTTTGTGTTAAATTCACCTGTATCTGGCTCAGTAGTCACCACTGTAATATTAAAGTCAACGTTACCGCTAAAATCGGCACTTGGTTTTAATGCATAATTACCAGACTCGCTGGCTAACAAGCTGTACTTAGGGTTGCCATTAGCGCCAATACCTACAACAGGTAAATTAGCAGGCTCTCCCGTTATTGCATTTACAAGCGTTACACCATCGGGTAATTCTGAAATTACTAAACTAACGGTTTCTGAGCCATCGGTGTCTTCACTTTCGAATAAAAAGTCGAGCGTGAGTAATTCATCTTCTACACCGGTGGTATTTTCTAAAGTAAGCCCTGAGTCGTCATATACCCAGTCATTATTGCTTGTTAATACGGGTGAATCTGCAACACCCACTACTTTAAAGGTAAATTCTTTTACGCCGGTTTCTGCACTATCAACAACATTACCATCTACAACTTCTTCACTAATTGCGTTTACTTTAAGTGCAATTTTTTCTTGCGCTAAATGCTCAGGTAACTTAAGCGTATAATTTGCTAAGTCAGTGTCAAAAATAGTGTAAACACCATTAACTGGGGTTACTTCATCTCCATTACCATCTAATAATGTAACAACTTGCTCATCACCATTAGCATCTATAAATGTTGGTATTTCTATTTCGTACTTGAGACGCTCAGAACCATCTGTATCAACGAGCAGTCCGTTTATTAGGTCACTCAGTTGAGGGTTTGAATCTTCGTTAATTGTATCAACGCGCACAGCTAGTTTTGGCGCGTCGGCTACTGGATTAATCGTTACTGTAACCGTTTGTTTGTCAGCTGTTGCTGTGTTGTTATTGTCTTTTTCTGTACTTGTTGCTTGAATATCAAACGTATATTCGCCAGTTGAATGTAATTTGTTACTAACCGTTAATTTGTTAAGTTCACTTTGTGTGAGTATTGCGCCTTCGGTTATTGTTCTGCCACCAATTTTAAGTACTAAGTTTTCATCTAAACCTGAAATTACATAAGTCAATTTCTCAGAGCCATCAGTATCAGTTAATGCTGCACTAATAATGAGGTTTTCAGGTGAGTCTTCATCTAGGGTGTATTGGTAAGCATTACCTGTATCCCACTCTGGGGTATCGGCTACTGATTCAACTGAAATGGTAGTCGAATCGCTTAACTCTCGTGGTGTTCCACCATCTTTGATAGTTATTGTGGTTTCAACTTTAAATTCAACCGTATTAGAAAAATCGGAGCTGTTTTCTGCTGGTTGATAAGTTAAATTAGCAACTGTCACTGTATCATCAGCGTTAGTAGTTAATGCAGCGCCTGTAAATACATAATAGCCATTCACAATTGTAACATTGGCATTGTTTGTAGCTAAACTACCATTGAGGTAAAGCTCTCCGCCTTGTAAAGACGCCACCTCAATTCTTATTTCACTAACCTCCTCGTTTTGGTCAGAAATATCACCTCTATCAATGGTAATGGTCACTTCACTACGTGTATTGTTAGCGTTACCGCTACCGTCAGTGGCATCTTCATTAATGTCAGTTGCTTCAACGGTTAGCTCACCTTTGTAATCACTTATTTTTAAATCAATACTTCCTGTTGCTTTATCAGCATCATTGTCGATAACGGTATAGCTAATTGAGTCTGTAAAATCTTCGTTATCGCTTTGAGCAAACTCGTCAGTTGTAATCACTACTTTACCGCTTTCGTATACTCTTAATGTGCCAGATGTATCACTGTCACCCTCACCTTTAAAGGCAACTTCTTTATAGTTACCGGTTGAATCAGAGCCTGAGTCAAACGCAATGTACGTTGTACCACCATAAGTAAATGAAGCTAATTTAGCACCATCTGCACCTGGGTTATTGGTGTTACCAACAAAGTTACTGCTATTAATATCAAGCAGTTCGAGTGTTTTACCGCCGCCCTCAACAAGGTTAACAGCGACAGGTGTGGTATCTACTGTTGGTGTATCATCAGTTACTGTAATAGTTACTGCTGCGTTATTAGTATCGCCATCAGCATCAACAGCAGTTACATCAAAGCTGATATCTTGCGTATTTGTTCCGTCAGCATCAGGGTGTTTAATTGCTGTAAATTGCTCGTAAGTGTAAGAGCCATCAGGATTAAATTTAACGCGTAAAACATCTTCGCCATTTGCTGTAGCGATATACCAGCCATCAGCGTTTTTATCGTTTAATGTAATTGGATTATTTCCATCCGCAGTAACGTAACTTCCGCCGTTAAAGGTTGCTATAAAGTTATCTGCAAGCTTAATTTCTACAACTTCATCAGAGCCTTGCGTTACTGTAATTTGCCCCGTAGTTGTAATTGGGTCATTATTTCTAAGGTTAGTCTCATCAACACTTGCAGCTGAGTCAGCTATTACAGGATCGGTACCGTCGTTTAATGTCACCGTGACGTTACTTGTAACCTGTGAGTTATCGGTATCTTTTGTATATACTGGGATCACGATTTGAGGTGTATCAGTACCATTGATATGATCTATTGCACCTGTTATTTCAAATGAAATTGAGTAGGTTTCAGACGTTTGTGCTGCTACATCTACATCTGGTAGCGTAATTTTAAAGACCTCGGTTGAAGTGCCTTCTAAAATACCTTGTGCGGTACCGTCGCTATTAACTTGCCAAACAATATTTGTGGTGACAGCATTACCGTTCTCATCGAGCGTAGTTTGCGTTAGCTGATTACCATTACTATCAAGCACCGCTGCCCCATCAGTAATACTAACTTGCATGTCCACTACATCATCAAGACCTGCTGTTACTGTAAATGAGGTATCAGTATCAGTATTTGCTTGGCCATCTCCATCTTCGTTATTGTCAGCCACGCTGTTAGGTGTTTCAGAAACATTTAAAGTAATATCATTTTGAGTATGCTCTGCCCCGCCATCATTAACGGTAATGTTTAATGTGGTCGTATTACTGTCCCCATCATTATCTATCACTTCGACTTGCAATGGTACGCCGGTACCTTCTATTGTGTTGTCAAATGGACGGTAAAGCGTAAACTCGTATGTTAAGTTTTGATTACTCGTGCCATTAATGTCGGGTAACGTCGCTACAAAAATTGTTTCTGTACCTTCGCCAGTATTTGCCGTTATCGTTCTTCCATCATCACTTAAAGTGTATACAAGCGCGACACCACCGGCAGTTAAATTTGGTTGTGAATCACTAGAGAATGCTAGCGATGTTATTGTGTCACTGCCAACTGTTGTGCTCACGGTACCTTGCTGAGATACGGTGGTATTATTAGCGGGGTCTAAACCACTTTCGTCAATACTAATAGGTGTTTCTGAGGTATCTTCAACCTGAGGCCCACCGCCATCTTGAACGGTTATGGTTACGTTACCCGCACCGCTGATTGCTGTACCATCACTGTCCTCCCCATTAATAGAAAGCGCAAAATCAATATTCTCTCCATTAGGGTTATCAAGGGGTAAGCTTACTGTTGTTTGAACCTTAGCATCTAAATCTTTGCCATTTGCATCTTGCGTTGCACTTACGCTAAAGCGAATAACTTCGCTGCCATTAGCTGAGCCTGTAATTGTTTTTCCGTCTTCACTTAAAACAAAGGTAATAGCAGAGCCTGAACTTGTTAAGTTAAGCGAATCTAAACTTGAAATAGTGTCATCAAAGGTGATTGAATCGGCAACTAATGCATCAGAGCCTGCCACAACATCAAAGTTTTTGTTATTCGTGGTAATAACGCCGTAGTCACTTTCAGTGTAGGTGGTTGCTTGGTTAGTAAAACTGCCCGCACTGCCATCTTGTACTGTAAATGTAGCTGTACTGGTAGAGCTACCTACACCGTCGCGATCTGCTATTGTGTATTCAATAGTAAACTGTGGTGAAGGCGTTGAGTCTCGCTTATCAAGCGCGTTAAAGCTCCATGTGCCATCGCTGTTAACCGTTAAAGTACCTTCATCGGTTACTATCGTGGCTGGTGTACTTGTGGTTACGTCATAATCAGTGCCATTAAATGTTACACTTGTAACGGTTGGTGCGCCCTCTACTACACTGTCGTTTGTGACTAAGCTACCTGTTGATACTCTACCTGCATCAGTGTCTGCTTCGGTGACTGTAAAGCTGTCGTCACTGCTTTGTGGGGCTGAGTCGGTAATCGTAACGGATGTTGGTACAACGACAAGTTCGGTTGTGCCATCGGCATCTGTTTGCAACGCATCGACAAAAATATCTGTTAGTAAACTTTCACTTTCATGATCAATGGGGGCGTGTAACGTGGTAGTAAGCTCACCGCCAGCAAGCGCCACACTTAACACTAAGTTGCCTTGAGAGTCTTTAACTTCTAACGATAAACCGTCATTTGCTAAGGTAACCGAAACAGGGCTGCCGTCTACCGTTAAGCCTTCAAGGCCAGATTGGTTTGTACTTAATGTAAGGTCAGCGTTATCTATTTCTATTGAACTAGTCGCTGAGCTTGTGCCGCCATTTGCAGTATTACTTTCGTTTAATGTTTGGCTATCAAGCGCATCTAATGTGGGTGCGATATCTTGCGCTGTGTTTCCTGCAGAATCGGTAACGGTTGCTGTAATAGTCCACGACTGTGTATCATCAAGCTCAGATACATCTATACCGTTAACAGTCCAAGTTCCACCATTTGCTACTGCTGCAGTCACTATTTCACTAGTAGTGCCATCAAAAATCGTAAGTGTAACGATAGAACCTGGTTCAGCATCGGTTGTACCATTTAACGTGGTTACTTCACCGTCTTTAAATGATCTACTGTTAATGCCGCTTTCACCAGTATCAATATCAATATTAATGGTGGTGTCTTTAGTGAAAGTTGTTGAATTAGTCGCTAAATTGCCCTCAATATCAAGTGCGCTCACTTCTGCGGTAATCTCTCCATCAGCAAGTTCTGATATATCAGTGGCATTAATTACCCACTCACCCGCGGCATTAATAACTACATTTTCGACTGTGACTTTGTCACCATTTACATCGGTAAAGACCACCGTGGCGGTTTGATTTTCATCAGCCTCTTCTATTACACCGCTTACTACAACATTACCCTGCTCATCAGTATTAACAACATCATCGCCTGCTGCCATTTCAATGGTGGTTGCTGCGGTTTTATCGTGAATGGCTGTGTCTGTATCGGTTGCGGTATTGCCTGCAACATCACTTACGGTGGCTGTGGCGGTTAATGTACCGTCATCTAGCCCTGATAAATCAGCACCGGTAATCGTGTAGGCATTATTAATAACCGTCGCTTCAAAGCTGCGCTCATTACCCGCTGCATCCTTTACAACCACCGTGACTGTTTGGTTATCTTCAACGCCGGTTGTAGTTCCTGTAATTTCAACGCTTACGTTTTCACCATTGCCGTTTATTACGTTGTCGCTTGTATCGTTTATATCTACCGTTACGGCAACTGTGGTGTCTTTAGTAAAGCTGGTTTCGTTTGTGGCTAAATTGCCTTCAACATCTAATGCGCTAACACTTGCTGTAATTTCACCATCTGCTAGCGTTGAAATATCCGTAGCCGCTATTTGCCATTCACCATCTGCATCAATAGCTACGTTTTCAACAGTAACTTTGTCTCCGTTCACATCGGTAAAGACAACCGTGGCAGTTTGGCTTGTATCTGCTTCTTCTATTACACCGCTTACAACTACATCACTTTGCTCTGCGGTATTAATAACAGTGTCGTCACCTGTTGCAACATCAATGCTGGTTACGGCTGTTTTATCGTGAATGGCGGTGTCTGTAGCGGTTGCTGTATTGCCTGCGACATCACTTACCGTGGCTGTGGCGGTAAATGTGCCATCGTTAAGCTCTGATACGTCTGCGCCTGTGATTGTGTACGCTTCATCAGTAACGAGTGCGGTGAAAGTTTCACTATTTGTGCCATCACTGACTACTACGGTGACCGTTTGCCCATTTTCTACGCCTACGGCAGTGCCGTTTATAGTAACGTTTGTATTTTCACCAGCACCATTTATTACGCTATCGTCTGTATCAACAATATCAACCGTGACATTAGCAACAGTATCTTTTGTTAGGCTTGTCGTATTAACCGCTTCATTACCTGCGTTATCAAATACGCTAACACTTACAGTTATGTTGCCATCTGCAAGTGAGCTTATGTCTTCGTCACTTACTTCCCATGTGCCATCGGCATTTATGGTTACATCATCAACGGTCACTTTTGTGCCGTCTTTATCTATAAAGGTAACGGTTATGCTATTGGTTGACTCTACATCATCAACCACACCACTTACGCTTACCGCTTCATCTTCTGCTGCGTTTATTACTGAGTCTTCTAGCACGAGCGTTGTACTGGCTTGCGTATCTTTTGTGAAATCAAGGCTGTTTGTTGCCTCGTTGCCCGCTATATCTTGTGTCGTTACATCAACGGTGTAATCACCATCTGATAATGCATTTAATATGCTGCTATCTAATTGCCAGTTGCCGTCATTGTCGACATTAGCAGTGCCATTAAATACAACACTGCCGTCACTGTCTTTGATGGTAATTGCTACGCTTTGATTAGCCTCTACGTCTAATACTGTGCCTGCTACTTTAGCAGTGCTTTGCTCAGCATCGTTAATAACAGCGTCATCGCCCACATTTACCGTAACAGCACTTTGTGTGTCTTTAACAATGTTAAGATCTGCATCAGCGGTGTTGCCTGCGGTATCAGCAGTTGTTGCTGTAACAGTCAATGCCCCCTCATTAAGGGATGTCAAATCGAGTGAGTTACTTTGCCATGTACCATCAGCTAAAATAGTCGCTTGCCCTGTTACCGAAGCATTACCATCAGAGACAGTAATGTTAACGATTTTACCTTCTTCTATATTGGCGCTTTGACCATTAATAACTACAGCCGATTTTTCTGCATTATTAATCAATAAGTCGTTGCTTTCGCTTGGAATAGAAATAGAAGCTTGGGTGTCTTTTTCAAAGGTTGTGCTATTTTCGGCTTGGTTACCGGCCTCATCAAATACACTTATAGTAGCAGTAATAGTGCCATCGGCAAGGGTATTAATATCTGCACTATCAACTTCCCAACTGCCGTCGTTATTAATCGTAACATTGTTTATAGTAACGAGTTCGCCACTTTCATCAGTAAAAGTAACTGTTGCTGTATTCGTCGGCTCGATATCAGTAACCTGACCACTCACAACAACATTTGTTTGCTCGTTCGCATTAACTAAGTCATCGCCAGCCCCCATTTGTATGGTGGTTACGGCTGTTTTATCGTGAATGGCGGTGTCTGTAGCGGTTGCTGTATTGCCAGCTTCATCACTGACTGTGGCTGTGGCAGTTAATTCGCCATCGTTAAGACCTGATAAGTTTGCACCGGTAATTGTGTAAGTATTATTGGTAACTATGGCTTCAAAGCTGCGCTCATTACCGGCTTCATCTGTTACTACCACTGTTACCGTTTGGTTGTCTTCAACACCCGTTGTGGTACCTGTAATTTCAACGTTTACGTTTTCATCATTGCCGTTAATTACGTCATCGTTTGTATCGTTGATATCAACTGTTATTGCAACTGTAGTGTCTTTGGTAAAGCTGGTTTC
>NZ_JACJFB010000007.1:83254-166689 GCF_014164325.1 Pseudoalteromonas sp. SG43-4
ACACCGCTTACGACTACATTACTTTGCTCTGCAGTATTAATAACAGCGTCATCACCTGTTGCAACATCAATGCTGGTTACGGCTGTTTTATCGTGAATGGCGGTGTCTGTAGCGGTTGCTGTATTACCTGCTACATCACTTACTGTGGCTGTGGCGGTTAATGTGCCATCGTTAAGCTCTGATACGTCTGCGCCTGTGATTGTGTACGCTTCATCAGTAACGAGTGCGGTGAAAGTTTCACTATTTGTGCCATCACTAACTACTACGGTAACCGTTTGGCCATTTTCAACACCAACGGCGGTGCCGTTTATGGTTACGTTTGTGTTTTCGCCATTGCCGTTAATAACGTTATCGGCTGTATCTTGTATTTCAACGGTTACATTGGCGTTGGTGTCTTTAATTAGTGTTTCGGTATTTACCGCTTCATTGCCGGCGTTATCAAATACGCTAACACTTACTGTTACGTCGCCATCTGCAAGTGAGCTTATATCTTCGTCACTTACTTCCCATGTGCCATCGGCATTTATGGTTACATTATCAACGGTTACTTTTTTATCGTCTTTATCTGTAAAGGTTACGGTAATGCTGTTTGTTGATTCTACGTCATCAACTTTACCGCTTACACTTACCGCTTCGTCTTCTGCTGCGTTTATTACTGAGTCTTCAAGCACTAGCGTTGTACTGGCTTGGGTGTCTTTTGTAAAGTTGAGGGTGCTTGTTGCTGGATTACCCGCTATATCTTGCGTGCTTACATCTACTGTGTAATCGCCATCTGATAAAACCCGTAAAATAGAGCTATTAAGCTCCCAGTTACCCTGCGCATCTACGGTGGTGGTAGCGGTAAACAACTCATCACCGTTATTGTCTTTTAGTACAATATCAACTTCTTGTCCTGACTCTACATCACTAATTGTGCCACCAATTTTTGCTGTTGCTTGCTCTTGTTCATTAATAAATGCGTCATCACCTACATTTACGTTAATTGTGGCTTGGGTATCTTTAACTAATGTTGTGCTATTTACTGCTTCGTTACCTCCGTTATCAAACACGCTTACACTTGCTGTAATGTCGCCATCGGCTAATTCGCTAATATTTGCAGCGGTAACAGACCAATTACCATCACTGTCTAAAACAATGTTTTTAATTGTTTCTGTTTTACCGTTTTGATCGGTAAAGGTAACCGTTATATTGTTGGTTGACTCTACGTCATCTACTTTTCCGCTGAGTGCTACGGCTTCATCTTCGGCTGCATTAATAAGCGTATCTGCAAGCTCTATGGTGGTAGTTGCTTGGGTGTCTTTTATAAATTCTGCACTATTAACCGCTTCGTTACCTGCGTTATCAAATACGCTGACACTTGCGATTACTTCACCATCGGCTAGTTCGCTAATATTTGCAGCGGTAACAGACCAATTACCATCACTGTCTAAAACAATGTTTTCAATTGTCTCTGTTTTACCGTTTTGATCGGTAAAGGTAACCGTTACATTGTTGGTTGACTCTACGTCATCTACTTTTCCGCTAAGTGCTACGGCTTCGTCTTCTGCTGCATTAATTACGTTATCGGCAAGTTCTAACGATGTAGTTGCTTGTGTATCTTTATTAAATGTAGTGTTGTTTACAGCTTCGTTGCCTGCGTTATCAAATACGCTTACGCTTACTGCAATTTCGCCATCGGTAAGTGTACTTATGTCACTTGGGTTTATTTGCCAGTTGCCATCGCTATCTACATCAACTTTTGCAGTAACTGAGTTGGTGCCGTCACTAAATGTAACGGTTACTTCTCGTGTAGCTTCAACATCGGTAACTGTACCGCTTATAATTACATTGCTTTGCTCGACTGCATTCACTACATCATCGTTTTCAGCGACTTCTATTGTGGTACTGGCTAGCTTATCGTGCTCGGCAGTGTCGTTACTTGTAGCGGTATTACCTGCTACATCGGTTACAGTAGCTGTTGCGGTTAATGTACCATCATTTAAAGCTGATACATCAGCATCTGTAATTGTATAAGCGCCGTTAATTACTTCAGCAGTAAATGTTTCAGTATTTGTGCCATCACTCACAACTACTGAGACTGTTTGACCGTTTTCAATGTTAGTTACATCACCTGTAATGCTAACAACTGTATTTTCTGAGTTGCCATTAATTACATTATCGCCTGTATCGTTTATATCTACAGTTACACTGGCTAGCTGATCTAATAAAACAGTGTCGTTTGCTGTGGCTGTATTACCCGCTAAGTCTAAAACAACGGCAGTGGCTGTAATTGTGCCGTTATTTAAGCCCGATATATCTACATTTTCAAAACTGTATTGACCGTTAGTAACAGTGCCTATTAATTCAATGTCTGGGTTTTCACCGTCAGATACGGTTACTGTAATTGATTGACCATTTTCTATGTTTTCAACTGCGCCGGTTATGGTTATTTGCGAGTTTTCGTTACTGCCGTTAATAACACCGTCGTCTGTTTGTGCAATATTTAAAGTTACGCTGCTTAGCGTGTCTTTTGTAAAAGTAAGCTCTGAATTTGCAGAGTTCCCAGCTGAATCTGTGACTGCTACAACTGCGTTAATTTGACCTTCGGCTAAGTCAGCAATTTGATCAGTAGTAACTTCCCATGTGCCATTATCGCTAACGATAGCAGTTATTACTTTAGACACACTATTGCTGTCGGTAAGCGTTAATGTAACTTCTCGCCCTTGCTCTACATCTACAGTATTACCCGTTAACACAGCACTCGCTTGCTCTAAGCTATTAATTACTTGATCGTCATCAAACAGTGCAATATCAATTTCTGCTAGCTTGTCTAATTCAACTGAATCTTGCGCTGTTACAGGGTTGCCTGCTTTATCAGATACGCTAGTTGTAGCGGTTAATGTGCCATCGTTAAGATTGCTTGCATCAATCGGATCGGTCACGTATTCGCCGTTGGTCACTGTTGCAGTTGTAGTTACAGCTGGGTTAACGCCATCGCTAATGCTTACCGTAACCGTTTGGCCATCTTCAACGTCGGTAACCGTACCGCGTACAATAATTGCCGCGCTTTCGCCGTTACCGTTAATTACTGAATCGGCTGTTTTATCAATACTGGTGGTGATGGCAGCCGTGTTATCAAGCTCGACTGAATCTTGTGCTGTTACCGGGTTGCCTGCTTTATCAGATGCAGTCGCAGTAGCGGTTAATGTGCCATCATTAAGGTTGCTTGCATCAATCGGATCGGTCACGTATTCACCGTTTTGAACGGTTGCTTGTACTTCAACTGGTGGGTTAACGCCATCGCTAATGCTTACCGTAACCGTTTGGCCATCTTCAATATCGGTAACTGTACCGCGCACAACGATTGCTTCACTTTCGCCGTTGCCGTTAATAACACCGTCGGCTGTTTTATCAATGTTTGTGGTTATTGCAGCGGTGTTATCAAGCTCGACGGTATCTTGTGCTGTTACAGGGTTACCTGCCTCATCCGATACGCTAGCTGTAGCGGTTAATGTGCCATCGTTTAGTGCACTAGCATCAATTGGATCTGTTACATATTCACCGTTTTGAACGGTTGCTTGTACTTCAACTGGTGGGTTAACGCCATCGCTAATGCTTACCGTAACCGTTTGACCATCTTCAACGTCGGTAACCGTACCGCGTACAACGATAGCTTCACTTTCGCCGTTACCGTTAATAACTGAGTCGGCTGTTTTATCAATACTGGTGGTGATGGCTGCCGTGTTATCAAGCTCGACCGTATCTTGCGCTGTTACCGGGTTGCCTACTTTATCAGATACGCTAGCTGTAGCGGTTAATGTGTCGTCGTTTAGATTGCTAGCATCAATTGGATCTGTGACATATTCGCCGTTATTAACAATTGCTTGTACTTCAACTGGCGGGTTAACACCATCGCTAATAGTAACCGTAACTGTTTGGCCATCTTCAACATCGCTAACTGTTCCGCGCACAACAATGGATGCACTTTCGCCGTTACCGTTAATAACGCCATCGGCTGTTTTATCAATGCTTGTGGTAATGGCGGCAGTGTTATCGAGCTCAACGCTATCTTGCGCACTAATAGGGTTACCAGCTAAATCAGACGCTGTAGCAGTGGCGGTTAATGTGCCGTCGTTTAAGCTGCTTGCATCAATAGGAGTTGTTACATATTCGCCATTTTCTACAATGGCTTGCACTTCAACCGGTGGGTTAACACCATCGCTAATAGTAACCGTAACTGTTTGACCATCTTCAACATCGCTAACTGTTCCGCGCACAACAATGGCTGCACTTTCGCCGTTACCGTTAATAACGCCATCGGCTGTTTTATCAATGCTTGTGGTAATGGCGGCAGTGTTATCAAGCTCAACGCTATCTTGTGCGCTTACAGGGTTGCCCGCGATATCAGATACACTTGCAGTGGCGGTTAATGTGCCGTCGTTTAAGCTACTTGCATCAATAGGAGTTGTTACATATTCACCATTGATCACGGTTGCAGTTGTAGTCACCGCAGGGTTAACGCCATCGCTTATTGTTACAGTAACTATTTGGCCATCTTCTACATCTTCTACAGTACCGCGTACAACAATGGCTGCACTTTCGCCGCTGCCGTTAATAACACCGTCGGCTGTTTTATCAATGTTGGTTGTAATGTCTGCTAATTTGTCTATTTCAACGGTGTCTCTTGCTGTGGCTTCATTGCCAGCTAAATCAGAGACGTCGGCTCTTGCCACAATATCGCCATCGTTTAAAGAGCTTGCATCTATAGGAGCTGTGACATATTCACCATTTTGTACAATTGCTTGCACAGCTATATCTGGGTTTACACCATCCCTTAGGGTGATAGTTACAACTTGGCCATCTTCAATGCCATTCACGGTGCCACGCACTACAATTTCTTGATTTTCGTTACTGCCATTAATAACCGAATCAGCTGTTTTATCAATGCTAGTTGTGATTGCTGCAGTTGTGTCTATTTCAACATTATCTTGGGCACTAATAGGGTTACCGGCTGCATCAGCAACCTCTGCTGTGGCGATCATAGTGCCATCATTTAAGCCTGTTGCGTCCATTGGCTCTGTAACATATTGACCATTTTGAACTACAGCCTGAGTAATTACCGGAGGGTTAATACCGTCGCTCAACGTTACAGTAACTATTTGGCCATCTTCAACATCTTCTACAGTACCGCGTACAACCACACCTGCATTTTCTGCTGTATTAACATTATCGCGAAGATCGTCGTCTTGCCCGTTAATCACTCCATCATCTGTTTTATCTATTGATGCAGTTATTAATGCGCTGTTATCTATTTCAAAAGAATCTACTGCAACTGCGGTATTTCCAGCCGTATCAAGCACACTTGCTGATACCGAAATATCGCCATCATTAAGTGCAGAAATATCCACACCTGAAAGCGCGTAATTACCATTTTCAACAATTGCGGTAACAACCACTTCATTGCCTAATGAGTCTGTAAATATAATGGTAACTTCTTGGCCATCTTCAACACCATTTACTATGCCGCTAAGCGAAATATCGGTGTTTTCAGCGCTGCCATTTATAACGCCATCTTCAGTTTTATCAATATTAAGTGTTAGCGTGCTTTGTGTGTCTTTTGAAAAAGTAACCTCTTGAGTGGCCTCATTCCCAGCTGCATCAAAAATACTTATTTGCGCTGAGATTTCGCCATCAGCTAAAGATTCAATATCACCGCTAATTTGCCAATTCCCATCAGCATCAACTTCAGCTGTTACTACTACTTGCTGATTATTACTATCCGTAAAAGTAACGGTAACTAATTGGCCTGGCTCAATATCTGTAACCGAGCCACTAAGTTGTACATTATTTTGCTCGGCGCTATTAATAACCCCATCAATATCTTGTGCCACTATGCTTGTTGCAACAGAGCTGTCATATTGCGCTTCATCGCTCGCGCTTGCTGGGTTTCCTGAAATATCTTGAGCAGTTGCATTTGCACTAATAGTGCCATCATTTAACGATGAAATATCAACACCGGCTATTTCATAACTGCCATTAACTACGATTGCCGTTAATGTAATTGGAGGGTTAACGCCGTCACTCAATACAACAGTCACTGTTTGGCCGTCTTCAATACCAGTTACTACACCTCGTACAGTTACGTTACTCTCTTCTTCGCTATTGATAACGCCATCTTGTGTTGAGTCTATTTCGACGGTGAGCTGTGCTGTTTTATCATGTGAAATAACCTGAGACGCGGTGCTTTCGTTACCTAATAAATCTTGTGCTTGCGCGGTTGCTGTGATCTCTCCATCACTTAACGAAGAAATATCGACTTCTAATTGGTACTGGCCATTTTCAACAACAGCCTCAACACTCACTTCATTGCCATCTATGTCTGTTAGGGTTACTAAGACTGTTTGACCATCTTCAATACCTTCAACTGTTCCGCTTACTTGTACTACGTTTTCTGAGTTATTTATTACGCCATCTTCGGTTTCATTAACGTCTATTGTTATAATGGCCGTAGTATCTTTTGAGAATGATTTTTGAGTTTGCGTGTCATTACCCGCTTCATCAATGGTACTAACTTGTATGGTGTAATTTCCATCAGGTAAATCGGCAAAAGGTTCAGGGCCAACACTCCATTGACCATTAATGACTGTTGCCTCATACGTTGCTATAGGGTTACCTTGCGCATCAAAAATGGTCACTGTTACCAGCTGTCCATCTTGCACATCTTGCACTTCACCTTCAAAATCAATTGGTTGATTAGTGTTTAAGCCATCCTCAAAATCAATAAAAATATCTGCTTGAGTATCTTTTACTTTAGTTTCACTCGCTGCATCATCTTCGTTGCCCCCTACAAGAGAAACCGTTGCAGTCACTTCACCATCATTTAGAGCAGTAATATCAATATTTGTTACAGACCAAACACCATCTTGCACTTCGGTTGTAACAATTATTTCGTTGCCGTCGCTATCACTTAAAACTATTTGTACTAACGAGCCATCGGGTACATTTTCAACAGTACCGGAAAATTCCAAAGCCACAGCATCGTATTTATTAATAAACACACCATCGCCACCGAGCTGACCTACAGTAAAAATAGGGTCGGGTCTGAACTCAATAAAATTAGGATCTTCTTCTTCTGTTGTATCGGTAGGTGTTGTTTCATAGCCTGATTCAGGAACAAGCTCTTGCCCTTGGCGAGCAATAAGTTGATAAGCCACTTGAGCTTCATTAGCATCACTTGAGGATAAAGATGTAACGCTACTGGTATTGCTGCGGGCGTCAAAGGTACTATTTTGGCTTAAATCCGATACAAGCTGTGAAATAATATCTTGAGGTACAACAAGCTGTTCACTGGTTTCAGAAAAAACCAGCTCGTTCCCCTCTAATGCAATGTCGCTGCTATTTAACACAGGTAGGTCGGCAAGTTGCTCTGGTATAGAGTCTACCTTGACCCAATCTCCATTATCCATAACAACCCAGACATCACTTAGTAGTTCGACAATAACAACAGCTTTACTTATATTTTCCAAAGTGAATTTCCTAAATAGTTAATGAGAGTAAATAGCGGCTTAGCCAAAAGGTAGCTCTAATCGTTACAAAATCCAGTTAATGATACAAAAAAATAACATCTTACAGTACCTTTTTATTGGATTTTATAATGGTTAAGTTTTAAATATAGTTATTATTTATAAGATAATATCAAAATTGCAATACAAAACAATTAGAAAAATGTAACTGCTATATGTATACAACGTATGAAGGGGTGATTTGGATTCAATAAACTTAGTTATTTGTAAATTTATATGTTAGCAATTTTATTGGGAATAAATTAACATCCCTAAAGGTAGTTTCATTTCCAAATTAGTCAAACAAATGCAAAGTGCACGTTTTATTCCCTTTAGAAAACAAGATATTGTTGATATGTGCAGCGCTGAGCTCACAAACAACTCAGAGCAAACATCGTTTAAACAATTTTGCGATTTATTAGCAAGCCTTATCCATTACGATTACCATTCAACACTTGAGTCGCTCAAAAATAACTACGCGCCCTTTGATCCTAATAGCGATACGCGATCTTTAGCGCCAGTATCAGCTGATCAAAAAGCGCAGTGCCAACGCGAATTTGCTAAAGATTTTGCTAAGGTACTTAATGCAGCTAACTTTGAAGTGATCACCCATCAAGACCTGCAAGATGCACTCAACGAAGAATCCCTTTTTAAAGTACGCCTTGAGGTAGAGTTTGACGACTTTGAAGAAGTGGTTTTTTATCGTCGTGGCGAATCACAACTTACTGAAACAATAACCAGCTTTTGGGGCTTGCGTAAAAAGCCCCTGCACTTTACCAATTACGACCGCGTTGCGGTGTTTATTCGCTTTAAAGATAAAGCCTACTTTGAGGCTAAAAATAAAACGCCTTTAGGGTTTGAGCCAAGTTCGACCATAGTTAAGCTGTTTCAAAATGTGCCAAAGGCCGATCTCGAAATGCTATTTCCTAATAGCGAAGTACGCATGCGCCCTATTGATAAAGCAATTATTGGCTCATCGGCTTTAGTTGGCGGTGCAGTGGTACTTATAACTAAGCTTGGTGCATCAATTTTATTATTGCTTGCTCTGTTTGCTTTTTGGGGGGGCTTTAGAAGTGAAGCTGTCGAAATGACGCAACAACACTTTATTACCTTTGCTATTGGCATGGGAGTATTTGGCAGCTTTATTTTTAAAGAGTGGAGTAAGTTTAAAAACCGTAAAATTAAATTTATGAAAGCGCTTAGCGATAACCTCTACTTTAAAAACCTTGATAATAACGCCGGTGTTTTTCACACCCTTATAGACGCCGCCGAAGAGGAAGACATAAAAGAAGCGCTGCTTGCGTATACGTTTTTACTAAAATCAGAAAACGGCTTAACCGCCCAAACGCTTGATGAACAAATAGAGCATTGGTTTAAAAGCAAATACCAGTGCGATCTTGATTTTGAAATTAGCGATGCGCTTGAAAAGTTGGAGCGTATGCGCTTAGTAACGTGCACTAATGATGTGTATAGCGCAATAAATTTGGAACACGCAAAAACTATTTTGGATGAGCGCTGGGATAACTTGTTTCAATATAATTAACCTGCAAAGTTTACTTAACAACAAAAAGCAGCTGAAATTTCAGCTGCTTTTTACGTTATGTATTGAGCTTCAACTGGCTAAGCTGCTTGATGCCTATTAAATTTTGCATGTACTAGCTTATAAAGTGCAGGCAATATTAATAGCGTAAGTAAGGTTGATGAAATAATCCCTCCTACAACAACCGTCGCCAGCGGCCTTTGTAGCTCAGCGCCGGTGCCAGTATTTAGCGCCATAGGAATAAACCCTAAACTTGCCACTAAAGCGGTCATAAGTACTGGACGCAGGCGCGAAAGTGCACCGGTTTGTATCGCATCAATTAAACTGAGCCCATCGGCTCTTAATTGTTTAATAAACGACAGCATAACCACACCATTTAATACCGCGACACCACTTAGCGCTATAAACCCCACGCCTGCCGATATTGATAACGGCATATCGCGTAATAGTAACGCAAGCACGCCACCTGTCAGTGCAAGTGGTACGCCGCTAAATATAATTAACGAATCACGCAGTGAATTAAACGCACTGTAAAGCAGGCCAAATATAAGCAATAAAGTAACTGGCACCACCAGCGATAACCGCTTACTTGCCGATTCTAATTGCTCAAATGTGCCACCGTATTCAATCCAATAACCACTTGGTAAATTAAGATCTGAATTTAAAGCGGCTTGTGCATCACTTACAAAGCTTGCTAAATCACGCCCTTCTACATTTGCAGTAACAACAACATTACGCTTACCGCTTTCACGGTTTATTTGATTAGGCCCTTTATCAATACTAATATTTGCAACTTCGCCAAGCGGTACAAATGCAAGGTCTGGGTTGGCACTTTTGGGCACGGCCACTGGCAAACGCGCAAGCTGTGATACATCGTTTGACCAGCGCTCATCTAAACGCACTAATAACGAAAAGCGTTTATCGCCTTCATAAATAAGCCCGGTTTGTACACCGCCTACCGCAGCACTTACACTTTGCTGTATATCGGTTACGGTTAAACCTAACAGCGCCATATGATCGCGAAGCGGCGTTACCGAAAGTGTAGGCAAACCTTCCATTTGCTCAAGGCGTACATCAGTTGCGCCTGTAATGTTTTGCACCAAGGCTGTGGCTTTTTCGCCATACTGTTTTAATGTTGATAAATCATCGCCATAAATACGCACCGCAACGTCGGCGCGCACGCCTGCTATTAACTCGTTAAAACGCATTTCTATAGGTTGCGTAAACTCATAATTATTACCTGGTACTTCATTTACTAAATGGCGAATTTGCTTAACTAGATCTTCTTTACTTAAAGCGGGATTAGGCCATTGTTCGCGCGGCTTTAACATTAAAAAGGTGTCGGCAACGTTAGGTGGCATAGGATCGTTTGCTACATCTGGAGTGCCAATTTTTGAAAATACTTTTTCAACTTCAGGTATGTCTAAAATGGCTTGCTCTAGCTCTTTTTGCATTTTTACCGATTGTTCAATACCGGTGCCGGTAATGCGCAGTGCGTGCATGGCTATATCGCCTTCATCAAGCTGCGGTAAAAATTCAGCGCCCATATTTTTAACTTTAAAGCCAAGTGCAATTACAAGCACAGCAGCAATGCTTAACATTACCCACGGCAACTTAAGCGATAAACCAAGCAGTGGTTTGTAGCCTTTTTTAATACCCCGCATAACGGCATTTTCGCTCTCGCTTACTTTTCCTCGCACAAATACCGCAATAGCGGCAGGTACAAAGGTAACAGCAAAAATAAGTGCGCCAACTAGTGCGGCTACAACCGTAAATGCCATTGGCTGAAACATTTTTCCCTCAACCCCACTAAGTGCAAACAGCGGCAAATACACCAGCATAATAATTAAAATGCCAAATACTGCTGGACTGAACACTTCTTTAGTAGCGGCGGTTACAACACTTAAACGCTCGTTTAAAGTAAGTAGCCGGCCATGTTTATGCTGCGCAAGGCCTAATTGCCTTAAACAGTTTTCAACCACAATTACAGCGCCATCAACGATTAAACCAAAGTCGATTGCGCCTAAACTCATTAGATTACCCGATACGCGATTACCAACCATGCCGGTAACGGCAAATAACATACTAAGCGGAATAACCATTGCCGTAATAAGCGCACCAGTTACATTACCTAATAACAGCAGCAAAATAACAATCACTAGCACCGCGCCTTCGAACAGGTTGGTTTTTACGGTTGCTATGGTTTTATCAACAAGGGTTGTGCGGTCATAAACTGCTTCTACCACAACACCTTCAGGCAAGCTTAGCTGTACGTCTTTGAGTTTATCAGCCATGGCTTTTGCCACTACGCGACTGTTTTCGCCAATTAGCATCATGGCGGTGCCGAGCACGGTTTCTTTACCGTTATAAGTAGCAGCGCCGGTTCTAAGCTCTTTACCTAAACGCACATTTGCTACATCTTTAATCCGTACCGGTGCATCATCTCGCTTAGCAATAACCGTGTTAGCGATGTCATCAATGGTTTTTAATTGCCCTGGCGAGCGCACTAAATATTGTCCGTCAAAACGTTCTATAAACCCTGCGCCTTGATTACTGTTATTTAATTTAAGTGCAGTAATTACATCGCTTAGCGTGAGCTTATAAGCGAGTAGTTTTTCAGGCATGGGCGCTACTTGGTACTGGCGCTCAAAGCCACCTTGGCTGTTTATTTCGGTAACGCCTTTTACTTTTAATAGCTGCGGGCGAATAACCCAATCTTGCAGAGTACGTAAATCCTCTGCGTTAAATGGCGTGCCATCGTCTTTTGATGCGCCTTTATTTGCATGCACAGAGTAAGTAAAAATCTCCCCTAGCCCGCTGGCAATTGGCCCTAAGTTTGGCTCAATATTGGCTGGCAAGTCTGAGCGAATACTTTGAATGCGCTCTGATATTTGCTGGCGCGCCCAGTAAATATCGGTGCCTTCGTTAAAAATAACGGTAACTTGCGAAAGTCCATAACGCGAAATCGAACGAGTGTAATCAAGCTTTGGTATGCCCGCCATAGCGGTTTCAATTAAATAGGTAATGCGCTGCTCTGCTTCAAGCGGGGTAAACCCAGGCGCTTTTGTATTTATTTGTACTTGCACATTAGTTATATCGGGTACGGCATCAACGGCTAAATTTTGTGTGTTGTATACACCAAACCCAGCAAATAAAAGCGTGAGCGCAAGCACCATCATTCGGCGTTTAACCGCAAAAGAAACTATCCAATCAATCATGCTGCCTCCTAGTGTGAGTGGCTTGCGCCGCTTTTTAAAATATCGGCTTTAATTACATAACTGTTTTGCGTTACGTACTCACTATTTGGCGAGAGCCCCTCAAGTACCTCTACCCACTCGCTGTTTTTAGCACCAAGCTTTACAGGGCGTACTTCAAATACATTGCCGCTTTTAATAAACACACTAGGTTTGCCGTTAAATTCCTGCACAGCTGTAGACTTTACTCGCACTGCAGCATCTACTTTTGCAGTACTAATGTCGCTATTAACATGCATACCAGGGCGCCAATGACCATTAGGGTTTTTAAGCTCGATTCGCGCACGCGCAATATGCCCGCCGCTCATCATAGGGGCTATGTAAAACACCTCACCTTGCGCATTTAAATGATGATGTAAATCGTACACTTTTGCGCTTTGTCCTATGGCGAGCTTTTCAATATTTTCAGGAAAAGCCGAGAGCTCGACCCATACGGTTTCAAGGTTTACTATTTGCATTAATGCGCTATTGGCAAGCTCACCGCGCTTTAAATATTGCTCGGTAATAACGCCTGTAATTGGGCTTTTTATGGTGTAATTTTGCAGTGTTTCGCGGTTGGTTATACTGGCAAGCTTATCGCCTTTTTTAACGTTTTGACCAATGCTTACAAAAATATCGTTAACTAGGCCGGTATAAGGCGCCATTACTTCAACGGTGCCGTGCGCGGTGGGTGCTATAACACCAAATAGAGTATCAGTTAGTTCAACGCTACCTGCTTTTGCTATCTCGGTTTTAATTCCTGCGCGTTCAATTGCTTGGGAGCTTAGCGTTGTGCGCCCTTCTTCTTGCTCATAATGATAATTTATTTCAACGCCTTTATAGCGTGCCATTACATCAAGCTTAAAAGAATGCGGCTCGTTTACGCTCACGGTACTTACTAAATAGTCATCTTCGGCTTTGAAGCGAATAAGCTGTGGCTCTTCACTTAAACGTTGCACGTTTATGGTTACGTCTAACTGGTTTATATCCACAGCTTTATCGTTATTAAACCCATATATTCGCAGCTCGGTATTACCTGCAAACTGGGTTAACTTAAGCTCTAAATCAAGCGCGTTATTGGTTAGTAAAAATCCGCCGTGTGGGCCTTTTTGTGTTTGTTCGTCTTTGTGGCCTTCTTCGTGACCTTTTTCATGATGGCTATCAGATGCCATAGCCGTGCTACTTAAAAATGGGAATGTAAATAATTGCGTTATAAATAATGCGATAAGAGTGTTATTCATGATTGATGAGTCTCAATTAAAGGTTGGCCAGTTAAACGCTCAAGGGTAAGCAGCACTTGATATAGCTCGCTATGGATGTTGATAAGTGCGCGTTTAGAATCAAATAAAGCTTGCTGTGCGTCGAGTAATTGCAACACCGATATTTGCCCTTGTTGATAGCTTTTTAAACTTTGTTTTATAAGCGTTTGTGCTTGTGGAATAACTTGCTGTGTTAATAGCTGTGCCTGCGCAGTTTTACCTTGGTAATACGCATACAAAGTGCGTATTTGCTGGCGTAGCTGAACACGTAATTGCCCTTGTTGCTCATTAAGTAGCGTAAGTTGATGCTTTGCAGCCTCAATATTACCGCTATTAGAATTGCTTAATTGCAGTGGCATTGAAAAAGAAAACACCAACGAGCTGGCATTAGTTTGCTGGTTATATCGCACGCCACCACCCAGGGTTAAATCGCTTTGCCCGCTTGAGCGTTGCAGCGACAAATTAGCCGTTTGCTGCATATATTGCTGCTGCAGCAGTGCAAATTCAGGTGCTGTATTTACCGCATCAAGTAGCACTGTTTCACTTTTAACAGCAGCTATTTGTGATAAATCGCCAGCATAGTAATCACTCACTTGCGGCTCTTGCCAAAGCTCGGTTAGAGCTAAGCGCGCACGCTCAAATTCGCTATTTAGCATCAGCGTATTTAAATCTACTTGGCTTAATGCATAACGCATGCGGGTTACATCAGCACTTGAGGCTGCACCCGCTTTAGCGCGTTTTTCAATTGCGTTAAGTGCCTGCTTAACGGTGTTTTTACGCTCACTATTTAAAGCAATTAACGCCTGAAATTTAAGTATTTGGTAATAGCGCTCAGCGGTGGTTGCTAAAAGTGCTAACCGAGTATTTTTATACTCAATTGTTTGCGCTTTTATATTGGCAGTGGCGTAATTAATACGGTTTTGCCGTTTATCGCCCAGCTCTATTAATTGACTTAAAGCCAGCGTGTACTGCGCCCCCGAAAACGCATGAGAGCCGTGAGTTCCTAAAAAGTTTTCAGCTTCAAAACTCAGCTCAGGATTAGGTGAAAGCGCAGCTTGGGTTTTAAGCGCCGTTAATATTTTTTGATGATACGGGTAGCGTTTAAGTTCAGCATTTTGCTGCTCGGTATTTTTAAGCGCTTGCTTTAGCGTTAATACGTTTTGGGGCTCATTTTTTGCCAAAACGCTCATTGCAGGTAATGCGCACAGTAGCGCCACCAGCATAAGTGGTTTTTTATTCATATAGCATGTCCGTTTTTTAACAAACAGAGTTGACTTAATCACTACGCCTATTTTAAAAACAAGCGCAATTAAGCAACCTAAATATGTACATAACTAGCCTTATAGCGCACAGGCGCAGGCAGTTATTTACAAAGTGTTTAAAATTAAAAACTAGCTATAAAAATTTGGTGGCGGAACATCTGGTGGATAGTTTAAACCGCTATAGCACGCAGGCAGTGTAGCTTGGCTTTGCTCAGGGCTTATAGAGTGATTTAGCGTACTGTAGTAACCACAGTGGCAATGCTGATGGGCATGTATTTCAGTAGGTGATTGCGCATCTTCATCGTTTGCATTTGTTTGAGAATGAACATGCGTAACGTGATCAACTTCTTCTTGCAGGTGATACGCCGCCGCATCACAGCTAATAAAGCTGTGCACAAGCACTAAAAGTATCACGACTAAAAAGTAGTTTGAGCGCATTACCTACCTAAAAACTCTAAAATGCAATTTAAGAAATCGCACAATACCTTAAATTTATTCAAATGTAGAGAGCCGCTTACGTTATTTTCTAAATTCACTTGGTGATACACCCACTGATTTTTTAAACCGTTTAGAAAAATTAAATATATTAGGATACCCCACGTAAGCAGCAATATGGGAAACAGGCCAGCGAGTATTTAGTAGTAAGCTTTTAGCTCGTTTAATGCGTAAATAAATAAGCTGCTGCATAGGGCTTTTACCAAATTGCGCTTGGCATAACCTATGTAAATGCGGTGCTGAGTAATGCACGTGCTCGCACATAACCTCTATAGTCCAATCAAACTGTAAGCGCTCTTCTACCTCTAAAAACAAGCTGGTTAATCTGTTTTGCCCACCTATTTTCGGCTCGCTTTGCAACGTAGTGTTTAAATAGTGGCTTAAAATAGGCATAACACCTTCGCGCAAAGTAGCGTTACTTTCGCTATATAAAAGCTCCATAGCTAAATGTAATGGCGCTAATTGCTGATTAGTTAATACCTTAGCCTGTGCTAAATTTAAATGTTGCCAACGTTTAGTGTTTGCAAGGTTTAGCCAAATCACATCCCACTTTTCGCTTGCTATTTTAACCTCAAAACTTTGCCTTGCAGGCAATATAGCTAAGCTATTTTCAGTTAATGAGTATTGGTTATTAACTGTTTTAAGTGTGCCCTGACCAGCCAAAGTATAAAAAAGAGTGTGTTCGAGCGGGTTAGTACGTGCAACACAATAGTCACCCAATAAATTAGAGCAACCTGCCAGCTCTATTTCAAGGTTTGGCATTTGCGAAAGCGTGGTTAAATCAATAAACCGCTCTGTACACTCTGGGCCAATATCGAGTACATCTACAATAGTGTTGCGCATAATTTAAAATGATAGTTTTGGACAAATAAAAGAGAGCTTTAAGCATAACCCCAACGCATTATTTTAGCTATATTTAAGCCACTATAATTGCCATACATGCAATAGGACACTAATGAACTCACTACAACACATAATTAACCGCCGTGATTGGGAAAACCCAATTTCAGTACAAGTTAATCAAGTAAAAGCGCACAGCCCACTCAATGGATTTAAAAGCGTTGACCATGCCCGTACTAACACACAATCACAAAAACAAAGTTTAAACGGCCAATGGGATTTTAAATTATTCGATAAACCCGAAGCGGTTGATGAATCACTGCTAAGTGAAACACTAAGCAAAAATTGGCAAAGTATTCCTGTGCCTTCTAACTGGCAATTACACGGCTTTGATAAACCTATTTACTGTAATGTTAAATACCCATTTGCAGTTAACCCGCCATTTGTACCAAGCGATAACCCAACAGGTTGCTACCGCACTGAGTTTACTATTACAGCGGATCAATTAGCGCAGCGTAACCATATTATTTTTGAAGGCGTAAACTCGGCGTTTCACCTTTGGTGTAACGGTCAATGGGTGGGCTACTCGCAGGATAGCCGCTTACCGAGCGAGTTTGATTTAAGCGAACTGTTAGTAGTAGGCACCAACCGTATTGCGGTTATGGTTATTCGCTGGAGCGATGGCAGTTATTTAGAAGATCAGGACATGTGGTGGCTAAGCGGTATTTTTCGCGATGTTAACTTACTTACAAAACCACAAAACCAAATACGTGATGTGTTTATAACCCCCAATTTAGACGCTTGCTATCGCGATGCAACGCTACATATAAAAACGGCGATAAATGCGCCAAATAACTACCAAGTAGCAGTACAGGTTTTTGATAATGAGCAAGCACTCTGCGAGCCACACATACAAAGCACTAACAATAAACGCGTTGATGAAAAAGGCGGCTGGAGCGATGCTGTATTTCAAACAATTGATATACAAAGCCCTAAAAAGTGGACCGCCGAAACCCCATACTTATACCGCTGCGTTGTAAGCCTGCTTGATGAGCAAGGCAACACAGTAGATGCAGAAGCCTATAGCATTGGTTTTAGAAAAGTGGAAATGCTTAACGGACAGCTTTGCTTAAACGGCAAACCGCTACTTATTCGCGGTGTTAACCGCCACGAACACCACCCAGAAAACGGCCACACAGTTACTACCGCCGATATGATTGAAGATATTAAGCTGATGAAGCAAAATAACTTTAATGCTGTACGTACTGCTCACTATCCTAACCACCCGCGTTTTTACGAGCTGTGCGACGAGCTAGGTTTATACGTAGTGGACGAAGCAAACATAGAAACCCATGGCATGTTCCCAATGGGTAGGCTTGCCAGCGATCCACAGTGGGCTGGTGCATTTATGTCGCGCTATACTCAAATGGTTGAGCGCGATAAAAACCACGCCTCTATTATTATTTGGTCACTGGGTAACGAATGCGGACACGGCGCCAACCACGATGCTATGTACGGATGGTCAAAAAGCTTTGACCCTTCTCGCCCAGTGCAATACGAAGGTGGCGGCGCAAATACCACAGCAACCGACATTATTTGCCCTATGTATGCCCGTGTAGATACACATGTTGCCGATGACGCCGTACCAAAATATTCAATAAAAAAATGGCTAAGCCTACCGGGTGAAACTCGCCCGCTTATTTTATGTGAGTACGCCCATGCAATGGGTAACAGCCTAGGTAGCTTTGACGATTACTGGCAAGCATTTAGAGAATACCCTCGCCTGCAAGGTGGCTTTATTTGGGATTGGGTAGACCAAGGTTTATCTAAAACTGATGAAAATGGTGAGCATTACTGGGCCTACGGCGGCGATTTTGGTGATGAACTAAACGACCGCCAATTTTGTATTAACGGCTTATTATTTCCAGATCGCACACCGCATCCAAGCTTGTTTGAAGCTAAATACAGCCAGCAACATTTACAATTTACGCTGCGCGAGCAGACTCAAAACCAATTTACCGTTGATGTATTTAGCGATTATGTATTTAGACACACGGATAACGAAAAACTGGTTTGGCAGTTAATGCAAAATGGCATCTGTGTTGAACAAGGCGAGCATGTACTTAATATTGCTCCGCAAAGTACACACACGTTAACAATTAAAACTAAAACAACGTTTGAGCAAGGTGCGCAATACCACCTTAATTTAGATGTAGCACTAATTAACGATTGTAGCTTTGCAAGTGCCGAGCATGTATTAAACACCGAGCAGTTTAAGCTTATAAATAGTAATAATTTAAACAGTGAATCATTTGCATCAACTACAGAGCAAAGCGCTATAAGTGTTAACGAAACCGACTCCCACCTATGTATTGAAAACGATAAATTTAAACTTGTTTTTAGTAAGCAATCAGGGCTTATAGAGCAGTGGTTACAAAACGATACTCAGGTTATTAGTAGCCCACTGGTTGATAACTTTTATCGCGCCCCGCTTGATAACGACATAGGCGTAAGCGAAGTAGATAACCTAGATCCTAATGCATGGGAGGCACGTTGGTTACGTGCAGGTATAGGGCAATGGCAGCGCACATGTAGCTCAATTCACGCAGTGCAATCAAGCGTTGATATACGTATTACTTGTGTATTTAATTATGAATTTAACGGCGTGCTACAAGCAAAAACACAATGGCTATATACACTAAATAATACCGGCAATATTAGCTTAAATGTTGATGTGCAACTAAACGATACTCTACCGCCAATGCCGCGTATAGGGCTAAGTACAACGCTTAACAAGCAAAGCGATACAAAAATAAACTGGCGTGGTTTAGGGCCTTTTGAAAACTACCCAGATCGCAAAGCCGCAGCACGTTTAGGTTATTACAGCTTAAGTTTAAATGAGCTACATACCCCGTATATTTTCCCAACCGATAACGGCCTGCGTAGTGATTGCCAATTACTGCGTATTAATAATTTAACCGTAACCGGTGCGTTTTTATTTGCAGCCAGTGAGTATTCGCAAAGTATGTTAACGCAAGCGAAACACACAAACGAACTCATTGCTGATGATTGCGTACATGTACACATTGATCATCAACATATGGGGGTTGGTGGCGATGATTCATGGAGCCCAAGTACCCATAAAGAATATTTACTTGAGCAAAAGCAGTACAGTTATTCTTTAACATTATCTGCTGAATAATTTAAACAAAAATAGCGGCCAAATTGGCTGCTATTTTTAATTAACACACACTATTTATTAGCGAGCTTTTTAGCTAATACGTTATCAAGAGAAAAACTTCCCGCTCCTTGAATTGCTAAAACTAAAGTTACTACAAGTAACGTTAATGCGTATTCATAGCCATTGTTTGCTATAAATAAGCCATTACTAATATGTACGCTAAAAATAGCAATCAGCATAGTAAACGCCGTAACTACAGCTGCTGGGCGAGTTAACAAACCAATTGCTAATGCAATGCCACCAAAAAACTCAGCGCTACCTGCCATCATTGCTAACCAATAGCCAGGCTCTAAACCAATACTCGCCATCCATTGGCCTGTACCTTCAAGCCCGTAACCGCCAAACCAAGCAAATAGCTTTTGTGCACCATGCGCCGCTAAAATAAGGCCAACTGGTACTCGTAAAATTAATGCTGCTACGCCTGCTTTTGAGCTAAGTAATGTGTTTAGTAATTTCATGAGTTTTAGTCCTGTTTTAATTTATTTAATCGTTAGGTTTTTCCTAACCGTTGAACACAGTTTACTATCATCATTAAAAAACATTAATACGGAACTCATTGGTTAATTAGCAACGCAGTATTTATAATAATCCATAAAAAAACCGCCAACCCAAAGGTTGACGGTTTTTTATTAACGTATTACTTAGGGCGTGTTGATCTTTGTGGATTGAAATTTGTTCAATCTAGGGGCGATTAAATCGCGGCGCGAGGTTTGTAACCTAGTGGGCTAAGTAAAAACCGAGCAACAAAGAGTTAATCGTCCCTAGAAAGAACCCAAAGGGCAGCGCATGTTTGGTATTTATGCTGCGTTATCGCCTATTCATGGGGAATAACCACACTACATAGGCACCGCCTTGCCTAAAAACCAAACATACTGCTGCAAATTCACCCACCAAAGATCAACACGCCCTAGTATATTTAAGTAAGCGCTTAGCTTTGAAAATTAAGCAACCGCTTGCTCTAAAATTTCGCGGCTTTCTTTTAGCGTAATAGCTTGGTTTTCGCCAAGAGCAACCATGCCGTGAGCTTCAAGTTTGCCAATAATATTGTCAATAGCAGCGGCTTTATCATCGCCATGTTCAGTAAGCTGGGTCGCTACGTCGAGGCTATGGTAAAACGCCTCAATTGCTGCAATTGTTTTCTCTGCTAAATCTTCAGATTGCTCAAGACCAAATACGTTTTTACCCATTTGCTCAAGCTTTGCTTTTTTAACTGCAAATTGGTTACGTAATAAAGAAGGCTGAACAATAGCAAGTGAACGTGCATGATCAACACCGTAAGCGGCTGTAAGCTCGTGGCCAATCATGTGTGTTGCCCAATCTTGCGATACACCAGAACCAATTAAACCATTAAGTGCTTGGTTAGCAGCCCACATAAGGTTTGCACGCCATGCGTCATCTTGGTTTTCAAAGTTATCACCTAAAGTTTTAAGCGTTCTTAAAAGTGCTTCAGCGTAACCTTCTTGAACTAATGCTGTTTCAGGGAATGTTAGGTACTGCTCACAGGTGTGAACCCATGCATCTACTAAGCCATTCACAAGTTGGCGCTGCGGTAATGTTTTCATTACATCAGGGTCCATAATCGCAAATTTAGGAAGTACTTCTGGTGATGCAAACGGTAGTTTTTGCTTCGTTGCTTCTTTGCTCACAACTGAGTTTTGGTTAGATTCAGAACCCGTTGCAGGCAATGTTAATATTGCACCGATTGGTAATGCACTAGTAATAGTATGCTTACCAGTAGGAATATCCCAACCTTCGCCATCATAAACGGCTGATGCGGCAATGTATTTAACGCCGTCGATCACTGAACCGCCGCCTACGCCTAATACGAAGTCAATATCTTGTTCTTTACAAATTTTTACTGCTTGGTCTAGCACTTCAATTGTTGGGTTAGCGCCAACGCCCGAAAACTCAACCCAGTCAAAGCCTTCAAGTGCTGCTGCAACTTGGTCGTACACGCCGTTCTTTTTAATTGAACCGCCGCCGTACACTACAAGTACTTTTTGATCTTTTGCGATCAAATCAGATAGTGCCGCAATTTGTTGCTGACCGAATTGGATAAGAGTTGGATTTACGTAGCTAAATTTCATTATTTTGCTCCTAGGTGACGGTTAAATACTAAATAGAATGCTTAGACACTAGCTAAGCTAAATTCCAATGAGTGCATATTAGTAGCAAAACAAACATAAAAAAAGCCCAATAACTCGCAAAAGCTTGCCTAAAACTATCAACATTGTTATTTTACGTAAAATACACTCAATTAAAGATGCCTTTTATGCCCACCATAGCCAATATGTTGCAACAATACGCCGAGCATAATCAATTACTCAGCTTTGAAGGCACCATGGAAACTATCATTCCAGGCGTGTATTTTCATCGAGCAACTAAAAGCTCGCCGCGCCAGCCGCTTATATATAACTCAGGTATTATTATTGTTGGGCAAGGTCATAAAATAATTCACTTTCCTGAACATCAAATAAAATACGGCGCAGGCGACTACTTAGTCCTTGGCGTACCGGTGCCATTAGAGTGTGAAGCATTTACTGATAACGACTTACCCGTTATGGGCATTGCCATAGATATAAACCCTGCAATGCTACACAAACTCGTTAATCAAATAATGCAGCATAAGCCTCTTTCAGCATCATCGTCTTCTGCACAAATTGGCGCAGTACAGTCGGCAACTTTAGATACAGCAATGGAGCTCGTTACTCACCGGTTATTAGCTGTTTTAAATAACCCCATTGAGGCTGACATTTTTGGCGAGGATATAGTAAAAGAATTGGTATATCGCGTACTTTGTGGTCCACAAGGACATACTTTAATAGGGCTTGCTATGCATGATGGGCATTATGCACGTATCGCCCGCACGCTCTCAACTATGCACAGTAGTTATGCCAATCAAATTACGGTTGAAGGGTTAGCTGAAGATGTAAACATGAGCGTATCGTCGTTTCATCGTGCTTTTAGGCAAGTAACGTTTGAATCCCCTCTACAGTATTTAAAAAAAGTACGCTTAGCTAAGGCTAAAGAACTTATAACCACTAGTGGAAGTAAAGCCAACGAAGCTGCATTAAAGGTTGGCTATACCAGCCCATCGCAATTTAGCCGCGAATTTAAACGCCACTTTAATAAAACACCTAGCGAAGTATTAACTCAATTACACAGTTAATTTAACTAATTAACTAATAGCTAAATAGGTGGGCTCTGCTAGTATAAAAAAATGTAGTTGAGCTTGGAAGTGCTTATGGCTGACAAAAAATATCATAAAAATACAGTTCCTAATATTTTACACGGAGGTGCTAAATACGTATTTCTTTTTTTTATTTACTTAATAGCATTTAATAGCAATGCAGGCGATTTTTGCGATATTACCCCCTTAAATAGTCAGTCCCCTCCATCATCTTTACAACCTAATACAACTTCTGAACTTCAGGCAAAACGCGGTACAAACCAATTTCAGCTTAACTGCTTGTTAAAGCGTGGCGGCGTACTTTCGTTTTTGCGCCCAGGTCTTGATGATTTTACATGGCAGCAAAACGGTGTAATAAAGCAGCCATTAAAATCGGCACAAGTGGCATTTTTAATGGACTCAGGAAACTTTACAGCCATTATTACAGTTGAGTCAAAACTTAACTATACACCACGCTTTAAGTGGCAAAATACACAAGTTTTTTTTAAAGAAACACAGCAACATAATCTCATTATGGGTGCTTTTTATGGGCTGTGTATCACACTCATTTTTTACGTATTTATAATGGGCTACAGGCTTCACGACAAGATATTTAAGCTATACAGCGCTTATATTTTTTGTATTGGCAGCTTTATTTTGCTTCAAGAAGGCCAACTCTATTTATTTATAACTGACCACGTTTCATCACTCCTATTTGATTTATACTTACTCAGCATAGGTTTAACAGTACTCAGTGCTACATGGTTTATGTGCGCATTACTTGAACTAAACAATAGATGGCCAAAAACAAGTAAGATTTTAAAAATTATGGCCGGTATTGTTATGTGCTTTTCTTTAATAAAAATATTGTTCAGTAACACTTTGATTTGGCAAATAGCTGGCAACATCATGGCTTACGGCTCATTAATTATTGTGACTGTTATTTTTGTTTTAGCGGCACAACAGGCTCGCAAAGGAATACGCGAAGCAACGCTTGTTTTTGTAGCATTGAGCTTGGTGCTCGTAAGCATGATATTTAGAGTATTACTTATTAATCAAAGCCCATTTATGCAACGTTACGGATTTATTTTGGCTTTCGCTGTGGAGTCATTTTTACTAGCAGTAGCTGTTTCTAGGCGTATTAGCCGTATGCGAATCGCACAAAAACGCGCCGAAACCGAAGCCGATTACGATCATCTTTGTGGCATTTTAAACCGCCGTGGCTGGGGTAAAAAATCATCAGAGCTGATTGAGCTGCATGCAAAAAAAGGCGGAGTTTTATGTTTAATGTATATAGATTTAGATGACTTTAAACAGATAAACGACAATTATGGGCATGCCGTAGGCGATGAAGCTTTATGTAAAGTAGCCGCCAGTTTAAAAAGTATTGTACGCACCAGCGATGCAGTCGGCCGCTTAGGCGGCGATGAATTTGTAGTACTTGCCCACTTTTACAGCAAAGCGCAAGTAAGCCCAAAAACACACCATCTAAAAATAGAGTTAGATAAACTCGCCATCACGCATAACGACCAGCCTATTGCTATAAAGGCAAGCATTGGTAGCAGCGTATTTAGTGAGCCTCCTAAAAATATTGACGAAATTTTAAAAGCCGGCGACACCGCTATGTATCATGAAAAACTACAGCGTAAAGTAAAGCCGCTCACTTTAGTTGATAGCTAGCTTTAAGTATTTAAAACCGTAGCTGGCTTAGCAAACTGCTTACGGTTTATATAGTGGCTAAAAATAATAGTAAATAACGTTGAGGCTTGTTTGCCAATAAAATGGGCAACACTGCCCATTACCGCTAAAATAACCGGAAAGGTAGAGATTAACCGCTCCACGCGGACCCTATATGCTGTGATATAAACGTAACAAGTACGATAAAGCCCGTCACTAATATCATTTTACCCAAAGCTCCCAGCGGGCATTTAATGGTTTTGCATCAACTGATATATTTAGCTTTGTAGAGATAATAGTTAAACCGAGTAAAATACAAAGCGAAACCACACTCGCCACAATAATATTCATTGGTAAAAATAAAGTAATAACGCTAAATACGCACCAAGTACTCAACGCTGTAAAAAGCGATTTAAGCATTCCAAATCTTCGTGAAACAACCAAGTAACTAAAACAAAATAAGCCTATACCGCTCATACTATAAAGAGAGGCCACCGCTGAGTTAGCTGCAAATAATTTACCTTGTTCTAATGCTATAAAATAAGAAATAGGCCAGAGGTAATAGGCAAACCAGGAATTATGCCGCTAACAAAACTACCAAAGCGTTTTTGGGCGAATGTTATTAGTAAAATAAGCAAAGGAGCAATTATGAGTTTAAGCAGCATAAATAACAATAAAATATGAGAGCTGAAATTAAGTCTAGGTGTCTATACTTATATTGTAGAGTGAATAAAAATCATGTATGTAGCCTAATTTTTTTACCTGTAAATATTAACTAATTTATCAAAACACTGATTAATAGTTATAAAAAAACCACTTATTGAAGTGGTTTTTTAGCTTAACTTAAGCAACAGCATTTATACTTTTTTAAACAAAACCTCTGGGTTTACCATGGTTTTCATTTCAAGCACATTGCCATTTGGATCTTCAATAAAAAACGTTTCTTGCTCAAACTCATCACCAATAAAACGGCGGTATGGTTTATCTAGGTATTCAATACCCGCATCTTCAATACGTGTTTTTAACCCGTTAAATTCATCTTCAGATAAGTGAATACCAAAGTGAGGTACTGCTACGGCTCCCATATCAACATCATGGCGAACTGTTGGTAGGCGCTCAACGCTTTGGTGTAAGGTAAGTTCATTGCCCCAAAAATCTATATCTACCCAGCGACCTTCTTCACTATTACCCGTTTTACAGCCTAGTACGTCACAATAAAACGCTTTAGCCACTTTTAAATCGCCAGCCGGAATAGCCAGATGCAAACAGTTAGACATAAATAACCCTTGGTTAACACTTTAATACATTAAATTATCGCCATTATACATAATTTGTGATTTATAGAACATTAACAGCAACGCTATTAAGCATATTTAATACCTAAGAATCGTTTAAAAAACACGCTTTTTAAATGTGTAATTACTTATAACATTTATTTGTTAGAGAGTATTAGAAAGCGCAAAAGGATTAGTTTAAAATGCGCCGCTATGATTAAATTCTTACTTTTAAAATTCATTACTTTCTTTTTAGGCTTTGTAGCTTGCTTTGCTATGCACACTACTTTTGCACTGCCTTTAGTAATTTCTGCCGCGCTAACGGGGCTTATTGGCTCTTTTATTCCTTTTCCTGCGCGTTATAAAAACCATCCTTATGCTGCAATTTATGCTGGTAGTTTTGCCGGTATGTGTTCAACCCATTTAATTACCAGTTACTGGGAAATTGCTATTATTTCGCTTATTGGCTCAAGTTTGTATGTGCTTACTATGAATATGTTTACAGGCTTTGGTGGCAAACTTGGCAGTGTCGCTTTTGCAAGCGTGGCACTTTTTGTATTAGCTAAAGGAATCGTACTATGAGTATTGAATACCCATTACTTGTACTGCTTGGTGCTTTTTTAACGTTTTACTTAGCTAAACATAGTCGCTTTGATGGTATAAGAGCATCCTCTTCACTTTCTATTATTGCTTACTTAATTTTTAGCGCATTGGATTTAAACCCCGATTTATACGCGATTATATTTTTTGGCGGTACATTTATTGGCATGAGCGCCCCGCATCGTTTTGGTATTTATACGGTAGCAAGCTCATCTGTTTTGTTTTCAATATTATTTGAATTTCTTGTACCAAAACTTGACGGCTACGGTGGTGCACTAGGTATTAGTGCATTTTTATCTGTATGTATTTGCCATACCTGTATTTTGTTAGGTGCCCCAAGAAGTAAAAAACCACCACCAGTTCAATAAAAAATTATTGAACTGGTCTAGTTTCTCCCTGCATTCGCTTTAATATAGTAGAGAAATTAGAGTGTAAAATATTCATGTTTTAAGCTGTTCTTTTTCTCTGCAAGTCTGTTAGAATCTTTCGCGAACTTTATTTACCCTAAATAAAGACAATCATATATGGATTTATGAAAATGAAAAAACTAATCGCAGTAGCTGCACTATCTTTACTACCTTTCTCAAATGCTATGGCTGACCAAGATATTGGTTGTGGTCTTGGTTCTATGTTATTTGCTGGTCAGCAAGGTAAAGGCGTTAAAATTTTAGGCGCTACAACAAACGGTACTTCTGGTAACCAAACTTTTGGTATCACTTTTGGTACTTTAGGTTGTGATGGTACTGGTACAGTAACGTCTTCAGAAAAAATTGCTTTATTCATCGACGGTAACATGGAGCAACTTGCTCGTGATATGTCAAAAGGTGAAGGCGAAACTTTAGCTACTCTAGCTGAAGCTTGGGGTGTTGCAGATCAAGATAAAGCAGCATTCAACGCGCTTGCTCAAGCACAGTTTTCTTCAGTATTTACTTCTGAAAACGTAACTTCGCAAACAGTTTTAGAAAACCTAAACACTGTTCTTGCAAGTAACGCACAACTTGCTTCTTATACTCTTTCTTAATCAGCTAAATTAGCCGGTTTTATACGTATAAATAAAGCCGCTGGAGTATTTCTCTAGCGGCTTTTATTGTTTAGTGATTATGAAAAAAATATTCTTTGTTTTATCAATTGCGCTGTTTAGTACTTACGTAAACGCTCAAAGTTTTAAAAATGACACCTTAGCAACCGACCCTTACTGGCTCAAATTAGGTCATTACCGTGGGGCCACATTAGGTGGTTGGAAAAGTGAAGTAGATAGTGCTGAGTTTTTTTTATCTCCTATAGGTAAAACAAGTCCACTGGACGAACTTGAAGCCACTATAGCCGCATTTAGTGGTAAATATACTGACCCAAAAACAACACAATCTCGCTGTCGGTTTCCAGCACGCTATAAATGGCTAAAAACAAAAATTAAAAATAACTGGCCCGCGCTTAATTGCCCAGAGCTTCAGGCGTGGCAAAAAATAATCAACCCAAAAGGGGTTACGTTAGTTTTTCCTACTGCATTTATGAATAGCCCATCATCAATGTTTGGTCACACCTTACTTCGTATTGATGCAAAAGATCAGACCCGCCATAAAGAGTTGCTCGCATTCGCAGTTAATTTTGCAGCAGAACCAAACGGCTCAGACAATGCAGCTATGTACGCACTAAAAGGCCTGATTGGCAGCTATCCTGGTAAATTTTCGCTTATGCCGTACTATAAAAAAGTACGCGAATATAATGATTTAGAATCTCGTGATATTTGGGAATACAAACTTAATTTATCTGAGCCACAAGTAGAGCTTATTTTATTGCACTTATGGGAGCTACAATCAGCTACATTTGATTACTTTTTTATTGATGAAAACTGCTCCTACCAATTACTTGCATTATTACAACTCGCACAAGAGGACCTTGATTTAACATCGTCATTTAATATGCAAGCTATTCCATCAGATACCGTCGCAGTACTAAGAAATAACAACTTACTACAAACTCCTAATTACCGCCCTGCTTTTGGCACTAAGCTTTACCATTACTCTACTCAAATGACTAACGAACAACTTGATGATGCAAGAGAGTTAATGCAAGGTGGCTCCCTCAATACTCGTAATTACTCACAGTCGCAATTAGTCGCAATATTAGAAATGGCGTATGAATGGTTAAATTTTGAATTTTACGATAAAGCATTAAAGCGTGAAGAAATTGCACCGCGACTAACTAAGCTACTACTAATGCGCAGCAAATATAAAGTAGCTTCGCCATTTACTAAGCCAAGTCGTCCTATTGCTTCTCCAGAGCAAGGTCATGGATCTTCTAAAGTAACGCTTGGAAGAACTGAGTACGCCCATCAAAGTGACTTAACAAGCTTTGCGTATCGCCTTGCATACCATGATTTATTAGATAGCTCAGCTGGATTTATTCCTGGTGCTCAAATTAGCTTTTTTGATATTGAAGGAGCCATAAGCGATAAGGGTAACACGCGACTTGAGCATTTTTATTTATTAGATGCTATGTCACTTGCACCCGATAACCGCGTGTTTGATAGCTGGTCTTGGAACTTTAAAATGGGCTTTGATCGTCAGCCTAATAATAATATTCAACAAGGTCGTTGGTTTGCTAAAGGTGGATACGGAAAATCAATCGGTAACCCAAACACGTTACACGGCTATTTACTTGGCCAAGTTGAATTTAATAATGGTGACATAACAGACAACCTAACAACAGGCATTGGTAGTGAAGCTGGTGCAATATGGCAAATAAATAACAGTCATAAACTCGCTCTTACAGCAAACATAACATGGTTAATAGATGGCCAAGCAGATAAACACAGTGACTTTGCAATAAAGTGGAATTACTCCTTATCACGTAATTTATCTATACGTACTGAGCTTAAAAACCAACATTGGTATACAAGTAGTACATCGGCTAAATTTGCAATTCAATACTACTTTTAATCATTGCATATACCCACAAGCGCTTAATTATTTTTACAGTGCTTGTGGGTATATAAAACTTTACTCAATACACGTTCAATTTTCACTTCTTTAATTATGCAATAGACTCTCTACATACCTATTCATTTACTTATTTTATACATTTGAGTATATATTTCAGACAAGACCCTTTAAACTCAAAGTATTGTAGTTAGAAAGATTCTCTTATGTATCTGCGTGTTGTAGTTTTCATTTTCGTTTTTATTTTTTGCAGTAATGTAGGGGCAGTAAGCTCTCTTACTTTTATTGCCGAAGATTTACATCCTTACCATTTTAAAAACAAAAGCGGTGAAGCTGACGGAGCTTCCGTTGATATTGCTAAGGCTGTTTTAAAAGAAGCAAAACTACAAGCTAAATTTGAAATAATGCCAATGGCACGAGCCTTTCATCAACTAGCAGCTAATCCAAACACAATTATGCTCTCTTTATTAAAAACTCCCGCTAGGCAAAGTCAGTTTAAATGGTTAGGAGCGGTATATTTTACTGATGCCTACCTAGTTAGTTTAAAAAGCCACAAAGACGAAGTAACTCATTTAAATCATGCAAAATTTTATAAAGTAGGCACTATTCGTGGATATTTGAGTGCCAAATATTTAATAAGAATGGGGTTTGAAGAAGATAAAAATTTAATACTAGCTAGTTATTATCAGCAGGCATGGCAAATGCTTTATAAGGGTAGAACTGACTTTGTCCTTATGAATACACTCACCTTAGATAATGAACTAAAAATGTCAGGGCTCGACCCAGACTTAATAACTAAACGACTTCATTTAGCTGATTTTCCTTCAATACTCTATTTTGCTGCTAATAACCGGCTTGACGATAAAACAGCAAACTTAATCTCGCAGGCATTAAAAACTATAAAAGTAAGTGGCGAATACCAAGCCATCTTAAAAAAGTGGCAACTCCCTCTTCCTCCTTCTATAAATTAAACCTATTTAAATAAGTATATTAGCAAACATCAAGCGCTACCAAATATGATGATAAACACCTCTATTTAACAATTTCAAATAACATAATAACGTTAACCAGCCCTATTGGTTAACCAAAACACCATCATTAAAATAACAATTAATTATAAAAAACTACAAATTGGTAAGTTTTAATTTTTAAATTGGTATGTTAGATTGAGGTTAAGCGACGCCTGTACCGCGCAATTTTTACTTCATCACACAGAGACAATAATGATAAAAAATACATCCACATTTAAACTTACGGCTTTAGCCGTTATCACACCTCTACTTTTTACGGCTTGTTCAAGTACCCAAAGCACTAATCAGCAAAGCGATGCGCCGGTACCTGCAACAAAGTTTGATTTATCACACTGGAAAATAAATGTACCAGTTGATTTAAACAACGACGGTAAAATTGATGAAATAGATGTAGAAGAAATTCAGACTTACGCACACCCTGATTTTTTCTATCTTGATGATAAAGGCTACATGGTATTTACCTCGCCTAATAAAGCGCTTACAAGTGCTAACTCTACTAATACCCGTAGTGAACTTAGACAAATGATCCGTGGATCAAATACTAAAATTAAAACTAAACACTCTAAAAACAACTTTGCTTTAGCTGTTCACCCGCTATCTGACCGATTTGGCTCTGTTGGTGGAAAAATGGAAGCAACGTTAAAAGTAGATCACGTTGCGCTACGTGCAACTGATCCTGATAAAAAAGCGGCTTACTCGGTTGTTGTAGGGCAAATTCACGCAGGTAAAGATCAGGCACTTATTGATACCAAGCTTGGTTATGGCTGGGGCAATGAGCCACTTAAAATATATTACAAAAAATGGCCAGGGCATAAAACAGGCTCAGTTTTTTGGAACTACGAACGTAACTTACCTAAAACCAATCCTGACCGTAAAGACATTACTTACCCAGTTTGGGGTAATACATGGGAAAACCCTAATGAGCCTGGCAGTGCCGGTATTGCACTAGGTGAAGAATTTAGCTACACGGTCAATGTGTATAAAAATGTTATGCACCTTACATTTAGTGCACAAGGCAAAGAAGACGTTAACTACTCTATTAACTTAGGTAATAACGTAGATGCTTATGGCAAAGTGGACGAAAAAGACCATCCACATGGTTACGCTGCAGATTGGCATTACTTTAAAGCCGGCGCTTATAACCAATGTAGCACTAAGAGCGCTAAAGGTATTTGGTACCCAGGTTGTTTAGGTACTGGCGATTGGTCTACAGATAAACAAAATGGCGATTACGCTCAAGTAAGCTTTAGTAAACTTGCGTTAAGCCCAGCGACACCGCCAACAAAATAACTAGGCTAGTACAGCCTCAGATAAGTAATTTTTTAGTGATGTAAACAGTGGCGTTGGTAGATTATTAATATCGCACCAGCGCCACTTTAAACATTTATTAGGCTCTTTAAGCTCAGGCTCTCCGCCTTCAAAATCAGCTTTTACATACAGCGTAATATAGTGCTTGTTCTCTGCTGTAAAAATATCATTGGTAAAATCAAGCTTAGTAATTTTACTTACCTTTAAACCTGTTTCTTCAAACACTTCTCGTATTGCACATTGCTCAACACTTTCACCAAACTCTAAATGTCCACCAGGTGTTGCCCATGTATTAGCACCATGCGCGCCAATGCGCTCACCTAGTAAAATTGTGTTTTGATGCTTTATGATAACTGCAACCCCTACTCTTACTACGTTACTCATATCGTGTTTTCTCTTATTTTTACTGCCCGCCATGCTGAACCACACGCTTTGTGTTGTCAATTTTGTATTTTTAAAACCAGTGTATTGATTAACTTTTAACCGACCAAGGTCGAATAGCTTGCTTGCTAAAAAAAGCCTACATTTTGTAAGGTCTCTCACACACAAATTTAGCTTTAGGAGCCTTACATGTCAGGCGAATATAAACAGCAATATAATGCCTTTAAGCAAAACCCAGCCCAATTTTGGCTCGAACAAAGTAAAAATATTCCATGGTACAAAACCCCCACAAAAGCATACACACAAGACGACGACGGGCTTTACCATTGGTTTAGCGACGGGCAATTAAACACCAGTTTTTTAGCGCTAGACCAACACGTTATTTCCGGATTTGGCGAGCAAACTGCACTTATTTACGACTCCCCAGTCACTAATACAAAGCAAACTTATAGCTACTCACAACTACAACAAGAAGTTTCTAGATTTGCAGGCGTAATACAATCGTTAGGTGTTACAAAAGGCGACCGCGTTGTTATTTATATGCCAATGATCCCACAAGCTGTTATTGGTATGTTGGCGTGCGCTCGTCTTGGTGCTATTCATTCGGTGGTATTTGGTGGGTTTGCTGCACACGAATTAGCTGTACGCATTGATGATGCCAAGCCCAAACTTATACTTAGCGCCTCATGCGGTGTTGAAGTAAACAGCGTTATTGAATACAAACCACTTATTGATAACGCAATAGACTTAGCTACGCACAAAGTAGAACACTGCGTTATTTATCAGCGTCCACAAGTAACCGCCACTCTTAAGCCTAAACGAGACATAGATTGGACTCAGGCAATGCAAACGGCTGCAAGCGCAGATCCGGTGCCTGTAAATGGAGATGATCCGCTTTATATTTTATATACCTCAGGCACGACAGGCACACCCAAAGGCGTAGTGCGCGAAAATGGTGGTCACGCAGTGGCAATGCAATACAGCATGGAAACCGTTTATGGTATGAAGCCCGGCGACGTATTTTGGGCAGCGTCTGACATTGGCTGGGTAGTTGGGCACTCTTATATAGTTTACGCGCCGCTAATGTATCGCTGCACGACCGTATTATATGAAGGTAAACCGGTTAAAACACCCGACGCCAGTGCATTTTGGCGCGTGGTTGAAGAATATAAAGTAAATGCATTATTTAGTGCCCCCACTGCATTTAGAGCGATTAAAAAAGAAGACCCAAATGCCGATGGTTTTAATCAATACGATACCTCTAGCTTAAAACGTTTGTTTTTAGCAGGCGAGCGGTTAGATCCTCCCACTTACGAGTGGCTTAAAGAAAAAACCAAACTGCCAGTGCTCGATCATTGGTGGCAAACCGAAACCGGCTGGGCTATTGCTTGTAACCCTGTAGGGCTTGAGTACTTAGCAACAAAACCTGGTAGTTCTACCGTCCCTACTCCAGGTTTTGACGTGCGAATATTAGATATGGATGGCAATGAATGCGCAGCTAACGAGCAAGGCGCCGTGGTAATTAAACTGCCACTTCCACCAGGTTGCCTACCAACTATTTGGCAAGATACCACGCGCTTTAAAGCAAGCTACCTAAATGAATACGAAGGTTATTATTTATCTGGCGATGGTGGTTATATTGATGAAGACGGCTACCTATTTATTATGGGCAGAACCGACGACGTTATAAATGTAGCAGGCCATAGGCTTTCTACCGGCGAAATGGAAGAGATAGTAGCCGCGCACCCTGCTGTTGCTGAATGCGCTGTTTTTGGTGTGAGCGATCCTCTAAAGGGGCAACTTCCTATGGGAATGATCGTGCTTAAAAATGATTTTATGGGCTCAAGTACCGACGTAGAACAAGCGCTTGTTTTAAGTGTTCGTAATCAGATTGGCGCTATTGCGTGCCTTAAAAATATAGTTAGCGTAGATAGGTTGCCCAAAACACGCTCGGGTAAAATACTGCGTAAAAATTTGCGTCAACTGGTTGATGGCGAAGAGCTACAAATACCTTCAACCATAGATGATGTCAGTATCTTTGAAGAAATAAACCAACAACTAACACAAAGATAAACCCAACCAACCTATCTAAAGCCATTTTTATAATGGCTTTTTATTTCATCCTTATATTTGATCCTTTGACTTAAGTTTAGGTTTAGGCTTAGTTTTAAGTTTTAATTTAACCAATAACTGAAATTTTTTACAGCTTTATGCTTTCTTCTTTTAATAGCGTTATTAATTTAATCAATTTTAAAAGGAATGGTGTATGCCCCGCTTGCTACAAAAACTATTAACCACAGCCCTATTGTTTATAGGCTTTGCCACACAAGCCTATGAAATAGAAGACTTAGGAGATGGCTTACACCGCTTTATAGACGACAGACACCGCTCAGTATTTTTAATCACTCCTGAGGGCGCAATTGTTACCGACCCGCTTAACAAAAAAGCCGCCATCTGGTTAAACGAGCAAATTAAAACTCGCTATAACGTACCGGTAAAGTATGTAATTTATAGCCATAATCACAGCGATCATATTTACGGCGCCGAAGTATTCAAAAGCCCGCACACCACTTTTGTGGCGCATAAACTCGCCGCGCAAGATATTAAAAACACACAAATGAAAACGGTAATGCCCAGCCTTACTTTTGATAACGAGCTACTACTTACCCTTGGTGATTCAACAGTAAAGCTTAACTACCATGGTCCAAACGATGGTCGTGGTTCGGTTAGTATATTATTCGAAAAGCAAAAAACCTTGTTTGTGGTTGATTGGATTGTTATTGGCAGAATGCCGTGGCAAAAACTGTGGAGTTACGATATTCAAGGCATGATTAACTCAACTCAAGCGGTACTCAAATATGACTTTAATACTTTTGTAGGCGGACATGCCGATATTGGCAGTAAAGCAGATGTAGCGCGTTACTTAAGTTATTTAGAGCTTTTGTATAGCCAAGTAACCGCAGGCGTTTTAGCCGGTAATACGCTTGACGAAATTAAACAAAATGTAAAATTAGACCAATTTAGTGACTTTAAACAGTTTGATGCATGGTTACCACTTAACATAGAAGGCGTGTACGAGCGTTTAATGGAAGAGTCTGGTATGGGTTGGCGCAGCGATTTATAAGTTTGAACTCAGTGGACTAAGCTCTGAGCTCTAAACTCAATATTGTAAGCATTGGTATTGGCGTATTTAACGCAGTACCAATGTACTTATTAATTAGTTAAATAGACGTCAAAAGCCATATAAGTCACCTTTACAATGTCCTAGCGCGGTTTTACATTTTAAATCTAAGTAACCTAAACTCTGGATAATAAATCTATCTCAAGCAGCTATTTTCAGCGCTAACCGCGTTGAATCTACTTGCAATAGACCAGCTATTGACGCGTAAATTCGCCTTGTTTTCACTGAAAATCTCTAGCTAGAGAAAATAAATTTAAATATCACTATGATTCAATATGTTAGTAAATCTCTTAACCAGAGTTCAGGTTCAGTATTAAAAAAGCGTATTAACTAAAATCAACCACCACTTCATAACGCCCAGGCATGTCGTTTACTTCGTATACCCAACCGTGTCGTTTTATTATTTTTTCGCTTAACTCTAATCCTAAACCGTAGCCAATATTGGCAGGCTTGCTTGTGTTATTAGTCGCGTGTGGTGTATCAGTTTTTGCGCTGCTATTTACTATAATCACACGGCTGCCCTGCTGAGTAATTTTCACTTGCCCTTGTTGCGTATGCTGATACGCATTACGTATTAAGTTAGTAAGCACAATGTGGCATGCGGTGGCTTCGGTATTAATAGTTGTACTTTGGTTATCGGTATTTATATGTACGTCAACTTGTTTTGAATTGAGTAAATAATCAAGTTCGTTACCCAAAGTCGTTATTTTGTCGGCTAGGTTTACAGGCTCTGGTGCACTTTGCTGGTCGTCATTTCTGCTAAGCCACAATAGCGTCTCGGTTAAATCGCTCATGGTTAAACCGGCGCGCTCTATTCGCTGCAGTGTAAGGTGTTGTTTATCGCTTAAAGGCGCTTTTTCGCTTAAACGGTTAAGTAACTCAACGTTGCTGCGAATAACCGAAATTGGCGTACGTAACTCGTGGCTCGCATAACTTAAAAAGCGCTGTTCTCGCTCAAGGCTGTCGTGAGCAGAAAGCAAGCTACTGCGAATTAGCGTTGCCAAGGTATTTAGTTCGTTATAGGTAAACTCGGGTGGCGTGTTTTGTAAGTTCTTTTGATTTAACGACTTAGCCCAACCACGTAGCGATTCAACTGGCTTGGCTATTTTTTTCATTACCATAAACAAAAAGAAGGTAAATAAAGCAATTGCCGTAACCCCCGTTAACGCTATCCATACCAACTTTTTTATAGGTTTATCGGGTGAGCTTTGTTTTTCAAGACGCTCTTTTTCAAGCATAATGCGTGATACGTAACGTGGCTCCCCTGCAGGGTTTTGAAAATACGCTACAAAATAGAGGTCTTCCGGCATTGAAAAAAACGATGGTTTTACTTTGCTTTTTTGTAGTACGCCAATCTCTGTAGGCTTTGTAAAGCGTTGCTGTATTTCGTTTGGCATGTCTTCCCAGCGACTCGCTATTTTAAAGCCAATCATTTCTGCAGGTTCACCGTTTTTAACCTCAGTAGATTGCGAAAGCGCATGCATTACGCCATTTAACCCTCGATCTAAGCCATCAATAAAATAATTAACACTTAAAAACGAAAAGCCAATTGCCATTAATGAACTTAAAAGCACCATGGTCGCAAAAAAATACAACCTCAGGCTGGGTCTAATTTTCATGCTTGTGTCTCATTTTTTAATTTTAGCCTAAACCCTACACTGGGTATTGTTTCTAGTACGGCTTGGCAATGCGCTTGCTCTAGCTGTTTACGCAAATGATGAATATGCACTTTTAAGCTATTACTATCTGGTTGATCGTCGCCCCATATTGCTTGCATAATTACTTGTCGGGTTACCGGCTTTTGTTGTTCCCTAACAAGCACTTCTAATAACTTAAAAGTAATGGGTGATAACTTTAAACTGTACGCTGCCACTGTTGCTGTATGCGCGGTTAAATTAAGTGTTAAGTTAGCAAACGTAAGTCGCTTTACCTCACCACTTTTACGCTTTGCTAATACTTGAACCCGCGCTACTAGCTCTTTCATGGCAAATGGTTTTACTAAATAGTCGTCACTACCGGCTGCAAACCCCTCAAGTTTATTGTCGAGGCTATCGCGCGCTGTTAGCATTAATACGGGTATATCAATGCCTCGCTCACGCAATGTTTTACACATGGTTAAACCGTCCATTTTGGGCATGTTTACATCTAATATAATCATTTGATATTGATTACGTTCTATTAAATTTAAACCCATTACGCCATTGCTTGCATGGTCACACTCTATTGACTCAATTTCGAGATAATCAACAATGGTGGTTGCCAAATCTATGTCGTCTTCAACCAGTAGTACGTTTATCATTAAGAGGCTACTTCCTGCGTTTTATTTTTAGCACCTAGCGATATTAGCACAGCATCAATACCGCGTTTAGCATCGGTTTGAATCATCAATAATGCCGGTATAAGTATTAAGGTAATAACCGTGGCAAACAAAATACCGTAGCCAAGTGATGCCGCAGCAGGAATTAAAAACTGTGCCTGCATTGAGGTTTCGCTAAGTAGCGGCACTAAGCCTGCGTACGTCGTAATTGAGGTAAGTAATACCGCACGTAATCGGCTCGTACACGACTCAACTATGGCATCGTGCGTGCTCATGCCCTCTTCTTTTACTAGTTCGTTAAAGCGTGAAACAAGTAATAAGCTGTCGTTTACAACTACCCCACTGAGCGCCAAAATACCATTTAATGACAATATACTAATGGTTAAGTCGTTCCACCAATGTCCTAAAATAGCGCCCACAATGCCAAACGGAATTGCTACCATAATCAACATAGGTTGAATGTACGATTTAAGCGGAATAGCCAGCAACACGTAAATAACTAATAAAGCTGCTACAAACATAGTACTCATTGAGCTGGTGGTTTCGCTTTGTTGCTCTGCCTCTCCTGCAAAATACACACTTAAGTTAGGAAATTGCTGTGTTAACTCTGGAATTAAGTCGCGCTTTAAGTTAGCAACTAACTCGTTTGGAGCAATCACGTTTTTATCTACTTGGGCGCTTAAATAAATTGCACGAAGTCCATCAATGCGGGTTATTTCATCTTGCTGATATTCACTGCTTACTGTGGCTACGTTAACTAAAGGGACAACGGTGCCATCAGGCAGGCGAATACGCGACTGCATTATATCGGCAGGTGTTTTACGAGCATCTTCTGGGTAGCGTACACGTACTTTAACTTCGTCTTTATTACGTTGGTAGCGCTGTACAACTGCACCACCAAAGGCTTGCAGTACTTGCTTTGATAAACTAGCTGTATCCATGCCAAGCGCGCGCCCTTGTGCATTTAGGGTAAATTTAAGTTGTGGCTGACCTGGGTTTAAGTTGTCGTCTATTCCGTTAACGCCTGCGGTATTTTGTAAGCGCTCCTTAAATAATGCGCCCGCCGCCATTACGGTTTCGTCGTCCCACGCTTTAAGCTCAACTTTAAAGTTATCAACCATTTTACGCGTGGCTAATATTTGTAATTTTTTACTGCCCTCAAGGCTACCTGCTACGCGCTGCCATTCTTGAGCAAATTCGCTTGCTGTAAAAGCGCCTTCGTTTAATAGCTCAACGCTTACTTCACCGCTGGTGTCGCTGCTACTAAAGACTTGTAGGCTGGTTATTTCGCTTTTGTCAGAGCTCAACTTAGTCATTAAGTTTTGCTCAGCTTGTAATGCACTTTGCTCAAGCGTTAGTAAATTTGTATTTGTTTGCCCATAAGCAGCGTCGTTTTGCATAACCAAATCGGCTGTTACGGTATCGCCTGCAATACTTGGGAAAAAACCAACTTTAACTGTGCCTGTCATCGGCATGCCAATAACTAATATAAAAAAGGCGATAAACGCAGCCACTACGGCGTATCTAAAGCGCAGTGAAAATTCAATAACCTTGCAGTAAATGTTTTTACTAAACCAGCTTAAGCCGCTATCAGCACCATGTTGTATTTTTGACCACAGACCTGCTAAGCCTTTTTTAACTTGGCGTTTAGTACTAATGTGGGCTAAATGCGAGGGTAAAATAAGTTTTGATTCAACAACTGAAAGCAGTAAACAAATGGTCACTACAGTGGCAAATTGAGAATAAATTTTACCTAAGTTGCCCGACACATTCGAAAGCGCTACAAACGCAGCCACCGTGGTTAACACCCCAAATATTGTTGGCACAGCAACCTTCATGGTACCTAAAACTGTATTATTTAATGTATCGCCATGCTTTTTACGTGTGGTGTAAATACTCTCGCCTACAACAACGGCATCGTCTACCACTATGCCCAGCGCCATAATAAAGCCAAAGGTAGTCATTTCGTTTATGGTTAGTGCGGTGTAGCCATCGGTCATAAAATAAAGCGTACCAAAAAATACAAACGGCAAGCCACCAGCAACCCACAGCGCTACGCGTACGTTTAAAAATATGGCAAGTATTACAAACACCATAATAATACCGGTCACCGCATTTTTAGTAAGTAGCGATAAACGCTCGGTGATCATGGTGCTTTTGTCGTGCCAGCTTTCAAGCTCTACATTTTGGGGTAATAAACCGCTTTCGTGCCATTTATCTATTACGCTATTAGCTTGCTTAACAATGGTAGTTATATCGCTGTTATCGCCCATTAAAATTTCAACGCCTACGGCATTTTGTTGGTTATAACGGCTTAATGAGTTGCTATCTTCGGCAAATGAGTCGGTAACTGTGGCTACATCGCCTAACTTAATTTGTGTGCCTGATGCGGTTGTTAACAATACAATATTGGCAAAGTCGCGCTGCCAGTAAGCTTGGTCGGCGGCTTTTAAGCGTATAATTTTACTGCTATCGCGCAAACTAGTCGAAAGCGGGCTTGATGACTCATTATTAATGACCTCACTTACATCACTAATAGTTAAGCCATACGCTTGTAATTTACCTTCGTCGATTTCTATGGACATCATCGGGTCGAGCACACCCGATTGCTCTACGTCGCTAATGCCTGATTGCGCTAATAAATCGGCTTTAAGTTTTTCACCCAGGTTTTGTAATGTATGGCGATCTGCATCCCCAAAAAGTTGCAGCGTTAATGCATGATCTTGCCTACGGGCTTTATCAATAACAGGTTGCTCAGCATCTGCCGGAAAGTTATTAATAGCGTCAACTTGGTTTTTAACGTCAACAAGTAACTCATCGAGTGAGTAATCAGTACTTTTTTCAATGCTTACATGGCTGCCGCTAGCATCGGATGTAGAGGTAATACGTTTAATACCCGATACGGTTTCGAGCGCTTCTTCTATTTTTAACGCTATTCCTTCTTCGGCTTGCAATGCATCGCCACTGTCGTAAACCACCGATACCGAAATAGTATCTGGCTCTAAACTCGGAAAAGCCTCTTTACGTAAAGTCGTAAGCGACATAATACCCATTACAATCACACTAACTAACAATAAGTTAGCGGCAACAGAGTTATTTGCAAACCAATTAATAATACCGTGCAGCGGGTTATTATTGCTGGGTAATTGAGGTGGTTGATGAGGGCTCATTATTGTATCTCCTCAACTATTGGATTTACTTTCATGTCGTTTAAGTAACTAACAAGTGGGCGCGCCACCACTTTTAGATTTTTAGCACCATCTACTGGCGTAATATATACGTAATCCCCACGCTCAAATACTTTATTAGCGTGTGTGCTTACTAAGCTATTTTGATCATTTACGTACCAAATTAAGCCATCTTGAGATACCGCCGAAGCAGGCAGTTTTATTACGTTACTTAACTGCTTACCGGCAATTTCTACCGCTAAAAATGTACCAGGCAGTAACGGCGTTATTTGCTCAAACGGTTTATCTAAGGCAACAATTACGCTGCGTTGGCGCGAGCTGTCATCAAGGTGTTGCTCAAAACGTGCAATATAACCGTTCCATTTAGTATTAGTGGTTACATCACTTAAAATAACATCGCCTGATTTATTATTTGCTAGGTTTTGCCACTGACTTAATGAAAGCGGCACCGTTATTTCTACTTTGTCAGTGCTGTTTAGCGTGGCAAGCGTATCGCCAATACTCACATAAGTACCTAAATCTATATCGCGCGATAAAATAACAGCGTCAAATGGTGCACTTAACTGGGTGTTATTTACATCACGCTGTGCGGTTTTAAGTGCATATTGTGCTTTATCGAGCGTAGCTTGCGCGGCTTCTAACTGCAGCGTTCTAAATACAAGCGGCGAGCTTGGCGCTTGCGTAACGCCTGAGCGATCCCATTCACGTTTTGCTTGATTACCTAAATCTTGTTCTTCTTGCAGTGCTAGTTTTGCATCAGCCAATGTTGCTTTTGCGCTAGCTAGAGCTTGTAAGTATTCGGTGTCATCAATTTGTGCAAACACCTGCCCTTTAGTTATTAAGTTACCGGTCGCAAATTGCTCGCTCATACTGGTTACTTCGCCTTTAACTTGTGCTTTTAAGCTAAGTGACCAATGCGCTTTAGCTTCACCGTGGCCGCTAACATAAGCCTGATAAGTGCTCGGAGCTGCATTAATTACCGATACATTTGGGGCAATAGCTTTAATAGCGGCAGGTTGTGGACTATTTGCTTTTTCAGCCATTTTTTGACCGTTATACATAATAGCAAGCCCTATACAAACAATAGCAACAAGCGTTACAACAACCGGTGTTGGCGAAATTTTCATGACGATACTCCAAGGCCCAAAGCGAGGCCTAAATCTATGCGGTTAGTTAAAAGGGTGTAGTTTATTTGGCTAAGCTGGGCTTGCAGGTCGTATACTTTTTGTTGCACTGTTAGCAAATCTAAAATATCAACCAAACCTTGTTGATACTTACTTTGATAGTTACTAAAGCTGCGTTTAGCGCTAGCAAGTGCATTGCTAATTTGCAGTTGCTGCTCGGTTAATGATTGCTCCTGCCCGAGTGCATTTTCAACTTCGTTTACCGCACTTAGCAGCGTATCTTGGTACTGCCAAAACGCTTGCTCGGCATTTAATTTTGCAATATCAACTTGCGCACGCAGTGCTCCACCTTCAAATAAAGGGGCACTTAAACTGCCTAATAAACTCCACACTGGGCTAGTTAATAATGCTTGGCTTGGCGTGCTTGCTAAATCACTCAGTGATGCCGAAAGCGAAATACTCGGTAGTAGCTCTTTGTACGATACATCAACCAAGTAATGCTTTGCCTGAATGTTGTAATAGGCACTTTGTAAGTCAGGTCGGCGCGCTAAATCTTGCTCTGGTAAGGTACTTAATGGCTCAATAACGCTTGGTAGAGTTAATGTACTTGGCAGGTTTTGAAGTTTATCAGTGCCTACAATTAGCATTAAAGCACGCTTTGCTTTTGCTATTTGTTCTTTGTAATCGGCAATGGTCGCGCGGGTAGATGCCGTGCTAGTACGGGCGGTATCAAGCGCTTCTAAATCACCTAACCCATATTGGTAGCGCTCTACAATACTTTGCTCATTATTTTGTAAAACAACTAAACGTTGCTGCTCTATATCGAGCAAATTTTGCTGCAAAATAATGTTTAAATACGTGCGTATCACGCTGGCTACTAAGGTGTCTTTAGCGCCTTGATAAGTAGCTTGATTACTGGCAATAGTCATATCTTGCGCGGCTACGTTGTCAGCAATTTTTTGCCATATATCGGCTTCCCAACTTATACCTACTGATGAGCTGTATTGCGTGCCTTCGGTTTTACTGCGCTGCGCGTCAAATCCTGCATCTACACTAAACCACTGACTTGCAGCAGTTACATCACGCTGCGCATAAGCTAGTTTTAATGCAACATGCACTTGATTAAACGATGGGTTATTAGTAACAGCTTGCTCAATAAGCGAATCAAGCCCTTCTATATTCACCAAATCGGTAATGTAATTTACTTGCTGTGCGTTACTTTGCGTGTACTGCCAGTTTGTATGTTGTTTTAGCAACTGCTCAGTACTATTACCTTGATAGCTTGGCTGACTACTACATGCAGCAAGTGTGCAACTAAGTGCAAGTAAAAAACCGGTTGAGTGCTTTTTAAAATAAACCATTTAACTATGCCTAATTCGTACTATTACACATAGCTTATTAGGTCGAGGGTTAAGGAGGGGTTAAATGATTTAATCTAAATATTGGGTTGCTAATTTAACAGTAAAAAGTAGTCACTTTAGATGTTTTATATCGTTATAAGTTTTGTAATTGCTCTATCAACCATTTATGAATTGGGCTGTTATTAGTACGCGGATGCCATGCGGCTATTACTTTAAATGTAGGAGGCAGAGCTTCTATTTTTAGCTGTTTAACTTTGCTGTTTGGTAATAATCTTGATGGGTAAAACGCGAGCATATCGGTTGTATGTAAAATGTCGGGCACCGCTGAAAAGCTCGGCACCGACATTACAATATTACGTTTTAGCCCTTGGCTTTCAAACCACTGATCGTGCGATCCGCGCAAATTTGCACGAGATGGCGACACCACTAGCTGTGGATGCTTTGCAAATTGCGCCAAACTCAAAGGTTCAGTGTAAGTCGTGTTACCTATACCGGTAATACACAAATGCTGTTCTTCAAACAAAGTGATATAAGAAAGGTTGTCGGGTATAAATTCTGGAAAGCTTATCAGCAAATCAAGCTCGCCTGCCGTTATAAGTTGATTAACGTTATCTGATGCAAAGTCGCGCACAATCAGCTTTAAACCTGGCGCTTCGCGGCGGGTAATATTAAATAATTGTGGCAATAAAGCCTGCGTGGCGTAGTCGGTTGCGCTTATGGTAAACACACCTTTATAAGTTTGCGGGCTAAACTGCTCGGGCTCTAGTAACGACTCTAATTGCTTTAAAATATGATTAACAGGCGTCTTGAGTCCTTGCGCTTTAGGAGTAGCAACCATGTTATTACCTTGGCGAATAAACAAGCGATCGTCAAATAAGTCTCGTAGCTTTCGTAGTTGCTCACTAATAGCTTGTTGCGTTAACCCCATTTTTTTGGCTACTTGCGAAAGATTTTGCAGTTCTAATAAGCTACTGAGTACTCTTAACTGTTTTATATCAAGCCGACTAATACCATTCATAATTGTATGCTGTACAAAAAAGTGTTGTTTCAAATTGTATCCTTAAATCTCTATGCTGCCAATGTTGCTTAACCACTATTTAAGCCTTTGTTTGCTTTATAAGAGAATTTAAAATGAAATCAGATTTAGTTAATACCGCTCCTTTATTCTCATCAATTGAGCTTGGCCCTTTTACACTTAAAAACCGTATTGTGATGCCTCCTCTTACTCGCTCTCGCAGCACTCAGCCTGGCAATATTCCTAATGAATTAATGGCTGAGTATTACTCGCAGCGTGCATCGGCTGGTTTTATGGTTACCGAAGGCACACAAATAGAACCTCGTGGGCAAGGTTACGCTTGGACCCCAGGTATTCACTCGCAAGCACAAATTGAAGGCTGGAAAAAAGTAACACATGCAGTACACGCTAAAGGCGGCGTTATTTTTGCTCAGCTTTGGCATGTAGGGCGCGTATCGCACGCCACACTACAACCAAATTCAGGTAAACCGGTTGGCCCTTCAGATATTATTGCTGACAATGTAAAAGTATTTATTGAAACCGCACCTGGTGAAGGCGCATTGGCTGACCCAAGTGAGCCTCGTGCATTAAGTACTACTGAGGTTGGTGAACTGGTAAACATGTACGCTCAAGCTGCACGCAATGCTTTAGAAGCTGGCTTTGATGGTGTGGAGCTTCATTGTGCTAACGGGTATTTAGTTAATCAGTTTATTTCTGAGCATACTAATAACCGTGACGATCAATACGGTGGAACGCTTAGTAATCGCCTGCGCTTTTTAAAAGAGATAGTTGAAGCGGTAAGTGACGTTGTAGGCTCTGATCGTTTAGGTGTTCGCTTTGCTCCTTTATTTGAAAGCACAGATGAAACACGAGTGTATTTAGGACTTGTTGAATCAAACCCTCATCACACTTATATCCAGGCCGTTAAAGTGCTTGAGCAAGCAGGTATTGCTTACTTATCGATTGCGGAAGCTGATTGGGATAACGCTCCCGATTTACCACAAGAATTTTATAAAGCAGTCCGAGCTGAATTTTCAGGGCGCATTATTTATGCAGGTAAATACACAGTAGAAAAAGCAGTGCGTATTTTAGGTGAAGGTTACGGTGACTTATTTGCATTTGGTCGCCCATTTATAGCTAACCCTGATTTACCAGAGCGTATAGCAAATAATTGGACGTTTAACGAAGCTGATGCAGCCACTATGTATGGCGGTACTGAAGTAGGTTATAGCGATTATCCTTTTTATCAAAAGTAATTAACCAGCAAAGCCAAGGAAGGCTTAATTACTAATTTAATAGCCATTTTTTATGACACGACTAATCACTTTGGTATATTAAAACGTTCCTATAATCGTCAAAAACTAGAGATTATGTCAAGAACCGTCAGTAAAATGTAAAAAGCTGTAAGCATAACTCCGTTTGCTGTTGTATGTCAGTTAACATTCAGTTTGAGCCGCTAGTATTGAACCCAGTTATGTAAAAACATAAACGAGGCAATACTATGAAACTTACTTTTTTACTACCTGCCCTGCTCGCCATTGGCGCAGTATCAGGCTCTGCGCTTGGAGCACAAAACGAGCGAGAGAATGATAAAAGCTTTAAACGCGATCACGACAAACGTGTTGAATATAAACGCGATGAACGCCGCCATGAAAAAAAGCAGCGTATTGAGCATAAAAAAGAAAAACGAGAAGACCGTAAGCAAGAAAAACGTAAGCTTGCTAAGTACAAACAGGAAAAGCGTGAACTACACCGCTACAACCAGCGAAAATATAACTACTTAACAAGCCATCACAATTCAGTCACTTACAGAAAAAATCGATTTATAAACCATTTACCACGCAATAGCGCATCAATCAGATTTAATGGTATTTCGTTTACGTTTAACGACGGCCTTTATTACCGTAAAGCTAAAAGAGGCTACCATGTTGTTAAACCACCTAGAGGCCTGCGTATAAATACGCTACCAAGAAATTACAGGCATTTTAAACACCATAATACGACTTACTACACTTATCAAAATGTGTACTACATTGCGGATAATGATGGTTATACGGTTGTTGATGAGCCATCAACTCGCCTTAATCAGGCAGTAAAAGTGGGTAATGTGAATGACTATAGCTTGGGCCAAACTTACGATTCATTGCCTCAGACAGCACAGGCCGTAATAATTAACTCACAGCAGTATTTTAAATACGGCGATATTTATTTTTTACCGCAAATAAGTGGTGACGACATAAAATACCTTGCCATTAAGCTAGGTTAAACTCGCTATAAATTAAAAGGCCTTACTGTAAATAGTAGGGTCTTTTTCATTCCCCTTCGTAGGTAGTAATTTACAGCAATAAAATCAATTCTCTCTAAACATTAACATGTCTTAGTATTTGTAAGCTTTTTTGTTAAACTAGCTCGCATATTAATAGTGAGAGTGTATTTATGTCGGGTGAGTTTCCACGTGCTGGTTTTTGGCGCCGTTTTGCGTCGTTGGTCTACGATACGTTAGCCATTATTGCGTTTGCGATGTTAACTGTAGTGCTGTATTTATTTGCAGTACAGGGGCTTATTTCTCTCGATGTAATTAGTTTAAATGGCGCAGAGGATGTATCTGCATTTATTCAAAATTCAAATCTTCTTTCGGGTATTCGTACCGCTCTTTTAATTATTGTTAGCTTAGTATTTTTTGGCTACTTTTGGACTAAAAGCGGGCAAACCATTGGCATGCGTGCATGGCGTTTAAAAGTACAAACTCTTGAAGGTAATTTAATTAGCTGGCCGCAATCAATTATCCGCAGCGTTAGCGCTTTACTCGGTTTAGGTAATTTGGTGGTGTTAGTCGATTTTAAAAACAAAAAAGCACTACAAGACTACATCTCTAAAACAGAAGTTATTGCGCTTACTAAAGAAGAAAACAGACGTATTTATAGTGAGCTTGATTAATACCTGCTTTCCAAAACTGGTAATTAAAAAGCAAAAAGGGTGACCACTGGTCACCCTTTTTCATACTTTGAATAGGTACTCTATACCCGTTTATTCATCAAATATGTCGCAAAGCCTATAAATATAATACTAGGTAATACCGCCCCTATAATGGCAGGTATTTGGTAAACCATAACTACAGGGCCAAATATTTCATTAGTTAAGTGAAACACGATCCCCGTTACAACACCCATAATAATACGTGCGCCCATAGTAACGGTACGCAGTGGGCCAAATATAAACGAGAGCGCCACCAGCAGCATTACCGCTACAGATACAGGCTGCATAAGCTTACGCCACAGTGCAAGATCGTAGGTACTAGTGTCTTGTTCGTTTTGCTCTAAGTAAGTTAAATACGACCAAAGCCCGGTAAATGAAAGTGACTCTGGTTTTACCGACACAACTCCTAACTTTTCAGCGGTCAATTGCGAAGAATAAAACTCTTCAGGTAATTGCTCTGTTGTGGTTTTTTCGCTAGTAATAATAACCTTATTTACGTCACGAAGTAGCCAGCCATCTTTTCGGCTCAGTGCATCTTTTGCTTTAGTGATTTGGGTAAGCTCTAACGATTTGTCAAAGTGGTACATGTGTACCCCGTTGAGCCTGCCGTTTTCGTCAACATCTTCAATATTAATAAAATTGCTGCCGTCTTTAGCCCATACACCTTTTTGTGTGTTAAATACATCGCCGCCATGTATTGCTTGGTTACGCATTTCTTTAGCGTGTAATTGCGCTTCAGGTGCACCCCATTCGCCAAGTGCCATCATGCATACAGCCATAAATATGGCCGTTTTCATCACAGAGCCAATTATTTGTAAGCGCGACATACCAGCCGCTTGCATCACTACCAGCTCACTGTTTGAGGCAAGTGCCCCCAAACCCGTTAGGCCACCAATTAGCGCAGCCATCGGAAAAAACACCACTAAATCGCCAGGTATTGTGTAAAGCGTGTAAAGCATTGCGGTCATTAAATCGTAACTGCCACGCCCTACCGACTTTAGCTGGTCGATAAACTTAATTAAGGTGCTAATACCAACAAGTACCAACAATGCAAAGCCGGTAGTTTGTAAAATACTGCGACCTAAATACCAATCAAGCGTTTTCATCATGAGCCTAACTCCCGCTTAGTTACAACGGCTTTAAGCCAAGCGCCCAACGGTCGCCCTTTTATAATTAATAATCCACCTATAAACAAGGCACTTAGATGAATCCACCACAAGCCAATTGAAGGCGGAATTTTGCCATCTTCAACTGCAAATTTAGCGGCATTTAGTAAAATAAAATAGCCTAAGTACAAGCTTATAGCAGGTACTAGTTTTGCAAATTTACCTTGGCGAGGATTAACCACACTTAGCGGTACTGCCAGTAAGGTAAGAAGCGGAATTGATAACGGAATAGCGAGTCGCCATTGCCATTGAGCAATAGATTCAGGAGTATTTATAGCCAATAATTGGTTAGTTGGCACAGCCTCTAATTTACGGCGTTGGTGTTCTATTTCTTGTTCTCGTATTTGTACGCTGTAACCATCAAATTCTGTTAAGTTAAGTGCAGGCGTTGTGCCATCTGTTTCGTAGCGTTTACCGTCTGTTAGCACGAGCTGTTGCTCACCATTTACGGCTTCAACCACAACACCTTGCTCTGCATATACTAAGCGCGCTAGGTTGCCTTTTTCGCTATCGGGTAACTGTGCAACAAATACCTTATTGAGCTCTTTGCCACCCTTTTCAATATTATGAATAAACACCACGGCTTTTTCGTTACCGGTTTCTTGGAACCGCCCAGCTCTGAGTGCGGATAGCCCCGCATCGGCTTTGGCTTGTTCTTTTAATTGATACTCTTGCTCGCTTGCCCACGGCGCAATATACATAGTCAGTGCTGCGGCTAATATAGCAAGCCCTACACTTGATATAAGTGTTACGCGCACAACATACCATTCACTTACGCCACAGGCTTTAAGTACGGTCATTTCGCTATCGGCGTAAATACGGCTGTAGGCTAAAATAATGCCTAAAAATATACTCAGCGGAAGTATTAGCGAGGCTAGTTGTGGAAGTTTTAGTGCAATCATCGATAGCACTAATTTAGCAGGAATGCTGCCCTCAGAGGCATCACCTAAAATACCAACTAACTTTTGTGACAAAAATATTGTCATCAAAGTTAAAAATACGGCGACCTGCGATTTTAAAACCTCAGCGGTCAAATAACGGAAAATTAGCAATGCTCGCCCCTGTTAAACATGGAATTTCACTACGATAGTGAGAATTGAATAGTTAAATAGCTATTTTACCCAATTAATACCGGCAAATAGGCTATTATTATAAGCCATCAAAATTAATTATCCTACCTAAGTGCACGATATAATGTTGCATTAGTAGCCCTTAAGCATATAAAGTTCAATTACACAGTAAGAGTCTAACAAAATCAGCTAAAATAAGAATTATCCTTACATAAGTTACGTAGATAAGACTAGAAAATACTTTTTTAGCCCCAACTTAGTAACTTAAACGACTCAAAACCAGGAGTAACAATGGAATTTAACGTAAAAAGTGGTAGCCCAGAAAAACAGCGCAGCGCATGTATTGTGGTTGGCGTTTACGAGCCACGTAGGTTATCCCCCATTGGTGAACAACTCGATAAAATTAGTGATGGTTATATCTCTAATTTACTTCGCCGTGGCGATTTAGAAGGTAAGCCAGGCCAAGTTTTATTATTGCATCATGTACCTAATGTATTAAGCGAGCGCATATTGCTTGTTGGTTGTGGTAAAGAGCGTGAGCTTGATGATAAGCAATATAAACAAATCATTTCTAAAACTATTAATACCTTAAACGAAACGGGCTCTATGGAAGCAGTCTGCTTTTTAACAGAGCAACACGTTAAAGGTCGCGACACCTACTGGAAAGTACGTCAGGCAGTTGAGACAACGCAAGACTGCTTATATACGTTCAACCAACTGAAAAGTAAAAAAGTAGACCCTCGCCGTCCACTGCGTAAAATGGTGTTTAACGTACCAACACGACGCGAACTAACTATTGGCGAAAGCGCTATTGAGCATGGTTTAGCCATTGCAGCAGGTAGTAAGCTATGTAAAGACGTAGCTAATATGCCACCAAATATTTGTAATCCTGTGTACTTAGGTGAACAAGCACAAGAGCTGGCAACTGATTTTGACAACATCACTGTTGATCTTATTGACGAAAAGCAAATGGCAGAACTTGGTATGAACTCTTACCTAGCTGTTGGCCGAGGTAGTGATAACGAATCGATTATGTCGATTATTAACTACAAAGGCGCCGCTGATGACCAAGCCCCTATTGTACTTGTTGGTAAAGGTCTAACGTTTGATTCAGGCGGTATTTCATTAAAACCAGGCGAAGGCATGGACGAAATGAAATACGACATGGGCGGAGCAGCAGGCGTTATTGGCGCAATGCGTGCACTTGCACAAATGCAATTGCCGATTAACGTTATTGGTGTTTTAGCGGGTTGTGAAAACATGCCTGGCTCAAATGCGTATCGTCCAGGTGATATTTTAACAACAATGTCAGGGCAAACAGTTGAAGTATTAAACACCGACGCTGAAGGCCGCTTAGTATTATGTGACGCACTAACATATGTTGAACGCTTTAATCCAGATACGGTTATTGACGTAGCAACGCTAACTGGCGCGTGTATTGTAGCCCTTGGCGCGCATGCTACTGGTTTACTATCAAACCATAACCCACTTGCGCACGATTTATTAAAAGCGTCTGAGCAAAGTGGCGACCGTGCATGGCAGTTACCGTTATGGGATGACTATCAAGATCAACTAGAAAGCCCATTTGCTGACTTTACGAACTTAGGTGGACGCTCTGCGGGTACTATTACTGCGGCATGTTTCTTATCTAAATTTACTAAAAAGTATAATTGGGCACATTTAGATGTTGCCGGTACAGCGTGGCGCAGTGGCGCTAAAAAAGGCGCAACGGGCCGTCCTGTTCCTATGCTTACTCAGTATTTATTAAATCGAGCGGGTGTAAGCGAAGCTACGCACGATTAATAATCTATTTAGCTATTTATAAGGCGCCATTTGGCGCCTTATTTATTTGTGTATTAATTGAAGCAAACCCCGTTATATGGCAAAATCTGCCTCTTAATTTGTGTATATCAATTTGGTATACATTCAATGTCATGGGAAACCCCGATACAATGAACATGAACGCTAAATTTTTCGTTCTAAAGCAACAAGATGAGTCTAAAGCGAAGGCTGACGATCATTTTGCATTGGCAGCTCAAATTGCGGCCGATCAGTATCGAAATGGGCAGCGTGTGTTTATTTGTGTTAACGATAACGAAGCAGCCTGTGCCATTGATGAAATAATTTGGGCATTCGATCCAGATAGTTTTGTGCCACATAATTTACAAGGTGAAGGCCCTAAAGGCGGCGCACCTGTAGAAATTGGTATTACGCCACCTGTTGGCAATCGTAAAGTTTTAATTAACTTGGCTACTCAGTTACCGGATTACATTCGTCGGTTTAACCAAGTTTTTGATTTTGTACCCGTAGAACCAGCTGCTAAGCAAGCAGCCCGCGAGCGTTTTAAAAAGCTACGCCAACTCGGTGCCAATCTCACCACGCAAGATATTAATAGCTAGCCAATCAGGCAAACTAACCAACTAATTTAAGTACTTATTTAAGGTTCTGTGTAATGGATAAAACCTACAATCCGCAAGATATTGAACAGTCTCTATATCAAGACTGGGAACAAAAAGGCTACTTTAAGCCATCTGGCCAAGGCGTACCATATTCAATTATGATCCCGCCGCCAAATGTCACTGGTAGCTTACACATGGGCCACGCCTTCCAAGATACAATAATGGATACCCTAACGCGTTTTAAACGTATGCAAGGTAACAACACATTATGGCAAGTAGGTACTGACCACGCAGGTATTGCAACGCAAATGTTGGTTGAGCGTAAACTGCATGCCGAAGAAGGCAAAACACGCCACGATTTAGGCCGCGAAGATTTTATTAATAAAATCTGGGAATGGAAAAAAGAATCTGGCGGTACTATCACTAAGCAGCTTCGTCGCCTTGGCGCATCGGTTGATTGGGATCGTGAACGCTTTACCATGGATGATGGTTTATCTGAAGCTGTTAAAGAAGTGTTTGTACGCCTCCATAAAGAAAACCTAATTTACCGAGGCAAGCGCCTAGTAAACTGGGATCCAAAATTACACACGGCTATTTCTGATCTTGAAGTTGAAAACAAAGACAAGCAAGGCCACATGTGGAACTTACGTTACCCATTAGCTGATGGCGTTACAACACAAGACGGAAAAGACTACATAGTAGTAGCAACAACACGTCCTGAAACCATGTTGGGTGACTCAGGTGTTGCAGTAAATCCTGATGATGAGCGCTACACAGATTTAATCGGTAAAGAGATTTTATTACCCATCGTTAATCGTCGTATTAAAATTGTTGCTGACGAACACGCCGATAAAGATAAAGGCACGGGCTGTGTAAAAATAACCCCAGCGCACGACTTTAACGATAACGAAGTGGGCAAGCGTCATCAAATGCCTATGATCAACATTTTCGATAAAGACGCCGCTATTCTTACCCAAGGTGAAACATACACCTTTGACGGTAAAGAGCTTGAGTTTGATGCACCAATACCTGAGCGCTTGCACGGCCTAGATCGTTTTGCAGCGCGTAAAGCAATTGTGGCAGAATTTGAAGAACTAGGTTTACTTGAAAAAATTGAAGACCATGGTTTAACGGTTCCTTACGGCGATCGCTCTGGTGTGGTAATTGAGCCACTGCTTACCGACCAATGGTATGTACGTGTTGCACCACTTGCTGAACCTGCAAAAGACGCTGTTAAAAACGGCGACATTCAATTTGTACCTAAGCAATACGAAAACATGTACTTCTCGTGGATGAACGACGTACAAGATTGGTGTATTTCACGCCAGCTTTGGTGGGGTCACCGCATTCCAGCTTGGTACGACAGTGAAGGCAATGTATTTGTTGGTCGCGACGAAGCCGAAGTTCGCCGTGAAAACAACATTGCAGATAACGTAACGCTAAGCCAAGACGAAGACGTACTTGATACGTGGTTCTCATCAGCGCTTTGGACGTTCTCTACACAAGGTTGGCCTGAAAATACCGATGATTTAAAAACCTTCCACCCGTCTGACGTGTTGGTAACTGGTTTTGATATTATTTTCTTCTGGGTTGCGCGCATGATTATGATGACGCTGCACTTTGTAAAAGACGAAAATGGCAAACCACAAGTTCCGTTTAAAACCGTATATGTAACGGGCTTAATACGTGATGACAATGGCGATAAAATGTCTAAGTCAAAAGGTAACGTACTTGACCCACTAGACATGATTGACGGCATTGAACTTGAAGACCTAGTACAAAAACGTACTGGTAACATGATGCAGCCAAAACTTGCCGCTAAAATTGAAAAAGATACGCGTAAAGTATTTGCAGGCGGTATTGAGGCACACGGCACCGACGCCCTTCGCTTTACACTTGCTGCAATGGCATCTACCGGTCGTGATATTAACTGGGACATGAACCGCCTTGAAGGTTACCGTAACTTCTGTAATAAATTATGGAACGCGAGCCGTTACGTATTAATGAATACAGAAGAGCAAGACTGTGGTTTTGCAAACGATGCACAAAAAGAGCTTTCATTAGCTGACCGCTGGATTTTAGGTCAATTTGAGTCAACAGTTAAAACGTTCACTGAACACCTTGATAACTACCGTTTTGACTTAGCTGCTAACACGCTTTACGAATTCACATGGAACCAGTTCTGTGATTGGTACTTAGAGCTAACTAAGCCGGTATTATTTAAAGGTAATGAAGCACAGCAACGTGGTACACGTAATACACTTATTACCGTACTTGAAAGCTTACTGCGTTTAATGCACCCAATGATGCCGTACATCACTGAAACGATTTGGCAACGTGTTGCACCGCTTGCAGGCCTTGAAACAGCAAACACCAGCATTATGGTTCAGCCGTTCCCTGTATATAATGAAGCAAGCGTTGATGCTAAAGCTATGGATGACTTAGAGTGGGTTAAACAATTCATTTTAGCTATTCGTAATATTCGTGGTGAAATGGATATTAGCCCAAGTAAACCGCTTAGCGTATTACTTGCTAATGCATCAAGCGACGACGTGCGCCGTATTGAAGAAAACAAATCATTTTTAGCATCACTTGCAAAAATTGAAGAGTTTACAATGCTTGAAAACAAAGACGACGCACCTGCATGTGCAACGTCTTATGTTGGCAACCTTGAGATCATGATCCCAATGGCGGGCTTAATTGATGTAGAAGCCGAGCTTTCACGTATTAATAAGCAACTCGAAAAAGCAGAAAAAGGCCTAGCACAAGTGCAAAACAAACTCGCTAACGAAAAGTTTGTTAATAACGCACCTGAAGCGGTACTTGCTAAAGAAAATGCAAAACTGGCTGAGTTTAGCGATGCTAAAACTAAGCTACTTGAGCAAAAAACTAAAATAGAAAGCTTATAAGCTTTCATAAAATGCCTATTAACACTATTTAATAGGCATTAAAAAAGCCGCTCACTTTAATTAAAGTGAGCGGCTTTTTTGTGCCCTGTGATTAACCACGAGACACTTCTACATTAAAACTTGTAGTTATACTGAGCGCCAAGTAATACCGCGTGGCCTTTAGATTCGAAGCCCCACTGGCTGCCCGAGTCATCAGCTTCTGTGAACGTTTGTGTTTTACCACGGATGATACTTACACCAAGATCAACGTTAGAGTTTTGATCAATTGTGTAGTTACCGCCAAACGAGAACCAAAAGCGATCGGTATCAGGAATAGAGATTGATAGGTGCGTTTGTGATACTGGAGACTCATCAAATGCAACACCGGCACGAAGTAGTAAATCTTCGTTGTATTGGTAATCAGCACCTACAGAGTATCTGAAAGAGTCATCAAACTGCTCTTGCTTTTCAAACGCAACAAACTTATCACCAGTTGGTAACGTTACTTGTGCTTCTAGTGATTCAAAGCTGCTCCAACCTGTCCATAATACACTGTAATGTAGGCCTAACTTATCATCTAACTGATGTGAGCCAGAAAACTCAGCAATAGCTGGTAGTGTTAGATCAACAGCTCCTGGTAGCTTAGCGCCGCCTGTACCACCAATAGCTGCTGGTAGATCGTTTGAGAAGTCACCATCAAATGTGATGTCTGTTTCGCTACGATAGTTAAAACCAAAACGGCTGTTATCATCTAGCTGGTACATTAAACCAACGTTTAAACCAAAACCAGTATCATCACCTTGAAGGTTTACAGCATCAGCACCAAAATCAATACCGCTTGCATTAGCACCCACTTTACGAATAACAGTTGCATCAGCATAAATAGCGTTTAAACCAATACCAAAGCTGAATTGCTCAGTTACTTTATAAGCAACGCTTGCATTAAGGTTAACAGTAAAGATTTCTGTTTCGCCAGCAATTTGGCCAGCAACGTATTCGTCGTTAAACTCTGTAGATAAACCAAAGTTAGAAAATGCGCCAAAACCAATCGATACTTTATCGTTGTAAGGCATAGTAAAGTAAACAGCAGGTACTACAGCACTTGGTGCAATGCTGTCGTCATCTAATGCACTTGGGTCAATACCGTTATTAGTACTTTCGCCTTCAATACTTACATCTGGAATTACACCAATAGCAGCAACACTTAGTTGTTTATCTTTAAATAAAGTCATTAGTGCTGGGTTACGTGCAACTACAGACGCATCGTCTGCGATAGAAGCTTCACCAGCGTATGCACGGCCTAAACCCGATGCATTTTGCTCTGATAATTGAAACGCAGCAGCAAAGCTATCAGCTGAAACAAATGCAAGCGAAGCTGCAATAAGAGTTTTAGAAAATTTCATTGTTGAGTCCTTAACCAAACTGACTGTCTGGGTACTATGTGTGTTGTTATTAGGATTTGAAACTTTGCTACACTACCTTAATTTTTTGTAAAAAACTCTATGAATGCGTCAAAAAACAGCAAAAAACATGTTATTTAACGACATTTTAACAACTATTTAAAACTCATCGGATGAGAAATGTGTTATTAGAGTTAAAGCTCTAATTGTAATTAATTATCATTTAGATTGACTTGAAATATATAGCAAATTACACTCACTATAAAATCGCAAAGGAAGTAAAACTGTGATCATTTTATTTATTATTACAGGGCTAATATTTTGTGGGGCGAGTGTATTTTGCTTTTACAAAGCAAACTACTGCGCATGCACTCAAGCAGGACAATGCGATAACCCCGTAAACCATTATTGGTTAGGGGCAATGTTAAATGCGTTGATTTCTTTAGCGCTTTGTTGTTTTGCATTGCATGTAGAGTTAGGTACTTTGCTATGGTTAACACTGATGGGGAGTTGTTTTTTGGGTGCGTTTATTTCTGCAAAACAAACTAAAAAAAGGCAATGCAGTAAAACTAGTTCAACAAATGCTCTTTTAGCAGGCGAGACAAATTAATCTGATAATCAAGAGGCTTAACACTCGCTAGTATTTTAAGCTCTTGGGTGTGCTCACTTAAATCTATGTCTTTAGGTGTAACATGATGATTATGCTTAGCATTATAAAATAGCTTAATTTTAGGTTTAATAGGATTTAATACGTTCCCTTCAAGCACTAAGGCTAAACGTTCATTCGTTAATTTTACAATAGTTCCTACCGGATGGACCCCTAAACACTTTATAAAGCGCTGAACTAACTCACCATCAAACAAGTGCTTATTGGCTAATAAGTAGCGTAATGCATTAATAGGCTCATCACCCTCTTGGTGCATTCTATCGGCTGTCATAGCATCGTACACATCTACAATTGCCATTATACGCGCCGGGCGACTTAACTTTTCAGCTTGCAGGCCTCGCGGATAACCAGAGCCATCTAAACGCTCATGATGATTTACTATCATATCGAGCATAAGGGGAGTTATACCCTTCTCACCTTTAACTAAACCTAAACCTTGGGCAACATGCTTTTTAATTGCTGCTAGCTCGTTATTACTTAGTTTAGTTGGCTTGGAAAATATACCCTGCGGTAATTTAGCTTGGCCCAAGTCATGAAGTAACGCCCCCATTGCAAGCTCTTGTACAACAGCTTTTCCATACCCTAAGTATTTAGCAAATACAGCAGTAAAAATGGCGCAGTTGATCATATGCCGCCAGTTATAGCTATGTTTGTCTTTTATACGAGTAAGAATAGTCATAGCGTTAGCATTACGAAAAACTGAGCTGACTATCTCGCTGGCAATTTCATCAAGCACTTTTATATTAACACTCAGGCCAGATGTTAAATCGCCATATAATGATTGTAACTTTCGGCCATGCTGATCGTAATTTACAGTCGCTTTAGCAAACTCCTGTTCGATAGAAATAGCTATAGGTGTTTTTTCTACTTTTTTTTGGCTATTAGATGTTTTAGGTGCGCTTTGGGGCTTATATTTGGCAGGAACTGGCGCATCACCTTTAGTAAAATCTATAAGCAGCTCGAGCACCCCTTCAGACACTAAACGCTTAATAATAGATTTGTCGCGCACCAAGCCACTGGTCTTAATTTTTATGCTATTGATCCCCTCGTGTTGCTTAGTAACGCTATCAACGTACATACCAGGGGTGAGCTCAGACACAGGCAAAGTAATTAGCATAAAGGTGAGATTTTTTACATTTAAAGTAGATGTACCTTAAATAGCATTAATTAAGCTTAAAAGTCTAGTTTTTGAGTTGTAAGTAGTGATATATAACTACAAAGGATTACTTGCTGTATCACTCTTATTAGCTGTAGTGGGTAATCTTATTTTATGGATAATTAAAACCCTCTTCTATTTTCTTAATAACCTACAACCATTTAGCACTTAAAAGACTATTTGAGTATTATTTTTACGCTTTTAAACAAACTTAATTAACCTAATTTGAACATAATGTGGTTTTTCCTCGGTCTAAATATACACAACAGCTATAAAAATTTAAGAGCATCAACGTATATGACAAAATTAAACCACCCCGTATCAAACTTAAGTGTAGCGGCAATAAGCACCGTTTCTCCTTTGAGTCATATACTAAAAATAGCCGCTCCGCTACTCGATAGCCTATTGGGCATCAATAAGCTGCGTGATATATACCTCTCTAATAATTTATCGGGTTTAGATAAACAAGAGTTTAGTGAAAAGCTGTTAAATGTATTAGGTATAAATGTGCTTGGTGCACAAGGTGTTATTGACAAAATACCAAAGCATGGCCCTTGCATAGTGGTATGTAATCATCCTTATGGCATGATTGAGGGCGTAATAATTGCAAATTTACTCACCCATTATCGTAGCGATACAAAAGTAATGGCTAACGTGGGTTTAAAAATATTTAAAGAAATTAAAGACTATTTTATTTTTGCTAACCCACTAAAACCAAAAGCAGCCATTAATACCAGCGCAATAAAACAGTGTTTTAGTCATGTTAAAAATGATGGCTTACTTGTGGTTTTTCCTGCTGGCAGGGTTTCGTTTTTTCAATCAAAAAAACAACGTGTAACCGACGGACAATGGAATCGCTTAGCGGCTCAACTAGCCTTAAAAACACAAGCCCCTTTATTACCTGTGTTTATTAGTGGTCAAAATAGCCCTATGTTTTACAATTTGGGACGCATTTACTACCGATTTAGATTATTAATGCTAATACGTGAATTACTTAAAATTCAAAAAAGCTCTATTAGCTTAAGTGCTGGTAATTTACTTACACCCAAATTATTAAATAAGTTTGAAAAAACTGACGACATTAACGATATTGCGCGCCTGCTTTGTTATTTAAACGATGAACGCTTTGTAACACCTTGGCAAGACGATGCCCAATCAATGCAACTAAAAGCCATTATGCAGGAAGTTGATAAAACAAAAATGAAAAATGAGCTTGCCAACTTGCCAAGCGAGCAGCACTTAGTCGACTTTAAAGGTTACTCAGTTTATTACGGCTACCAAGAGCAAATACCTAATTGCGTTACTGAAATAACACGCCTCAGAGAAATAACTTTTCGCACATTAAACGAAGGAAGTGGCGAGCCATGCGACACAGATAAGTTTGATGCGACTTACATGCATTTGTTTATTTTTGATCATAAAAATGAAGAAATTATTGGTGCTTATAGAATTGGACAAACCGATTTATTACAAAAAAATAGCGACGTGAGCGCTCTTTATTTATCGCAAATGTTTAACTTTGAACCTTCTTTTATTAATCAGCAACAGCCGTGCTTAGAAATGGGTCGATCGTTTATAGTTCAAAAACATCAGGGCAGTTACCATGGTTTATTACTGCTATTTAAAGGGATTGGTGCGTTTATGGCGCAAAATCCACGCTATAGGACTTTATATGGCACGGTTTCATTAAGTAAACTTTATGACCCTCGTTCTGTTGCAATTATTGACCATGCAATGGTTAATAATAAACAAGGTGTTAGCGCCAATACGCCTTTTAATAATAAGCTCCACCCAGAGTTTGAATACTTTATTAATGACCACACGTTAAATATAAGCCATGTATCAGCATTGGTTATGGGAATAGAAGAAGATAAAAAAGACATACCGATTTTATTAAAGCAATACCATAAGCTAGGCGCTCAATTTCATTGCATGGGCATTGATAGCAACTTTAATCACACGCCAGGATTACTTTTAAGTGTGCACCTACCAAGTGCGCCTGAAAAGCTACTTAAGCTCTACCTTGGTGATAAAAAGGATGATTATATAAATCACTCATAATTTTTACCTGCTGTATTAATATAGCAGGTAAAAATTGAGCAAAAAAGTCGACGTGATTAATTGCGTCGACTTTTTTAGTTATGTAACAGCTATAAAAATATTTAGTTAAGCAGCAGCCACTTTTAAACAACCAATGCTACTAATGAGCTGAGACTGCTTATCAAAATAATTAAAACGTATAGTGTTACCAACTTTAATATGGCTAATACTGACCGTCATTGCATCTTCCCTTAGCATATTTACGCCATATTGCCCTTGTTCGGCTTTACTGTAATGAAACGCTAAAAACTGCTCACTTTCAGGATGTCTTAAATCAATAAGTTGCTTAAATTGTTGTTTACGTTTTTGTGTCACCGTTTCAAGCTCAACACCTGATGACGTAGCAAGTGGTTCAACTTGGCAGTGGATCAACTGCTTTGCATCCCACCTAACAAAAACCACGTTATTGTTATTTATCGATAGTCCATCCGGAAAAATACATAACTTAAAAGGCGCGTAGCCCGATAAATCCATGTTTTGTAATTGGTACAATGCAGGGGCTTTATTGCTCAGTAAATGAGGGATTAACAAACCTCTACTATGCTTTACCGCAGTTATATCAAATACACTTTGGTAATCGTTTAATAATGCGAGTGTTTGCCCAAAATGCGATACCCCAAGCCAAGTACCTCCTCCTTGCGGATCAATGGGGAAAATTGCATTGCCCTGGTGCTTACTTGGAGCGATTGCCGTTTCTCGTGTTTTTTGCTCATCGCGATTAAAAAATAGCTCGTAGCCATCATCAGTTAAAAAGTAGCTTAACGTGCACATTTTAATTTTGCATCGATTTTTGTTGTGCTGGCTGGCTGGCTATTTTCTCTTAAAAAAGTAGCTGTACTTGGTGCTAAACCAAAGCTTTGATCGAGCTGCGACTTTTGAGCAAAAGAAATTTGTGAAATCATCGCGTAATGGTGCACAGCGTGACTGCCTACAAAAATAAGCTCTCGCGCAAGTGATGTGGTTACTGTTTGTACATTTTTGCTTTTAATTGAAACTTCGCTTGAAAGTGATAACGGTTTATTAAAATCATCTGGACTTAGCTGTTCAATCCACGTTGTTATTTCGGCAATTTTTTTTATTGCAGCAGTTGGAGAGTTTTCAATATCTCCTCCTCTTAAGCGGCAATCATAATCTACTTTTTGCGTGCTAAAGCCGGTCATTAAAGATTGATAATGATCGATAATATGTCGCATATGAGCTCCAGCCGAGCTAATAAAGTTAGGAGTGATGACTTGGGAATAGTCCTCTTTAGTTACACCTTCAAGATAAGCGTGTCCTTGAGCTAGTATCTCTAATTGACTATTTAACATTAAATCGGTCTTCCTCATTTATCACTAAAACTTATATGCAAATAATTACAACATGATTTTTGGATGCTAATTTTGCATTGTATAAATAACTAGAAAGCTGTTTTTAAAATTAACTTTCAAAGTTTTTGCAGTAAATGCATTTTTAAATACAAGAGTAATTAATAAGAAGCTAGGTAATATAGAGAGGATAATTAATACATATAAAAGCAAATGGCGCTCTCGGTAGGGATCGAACCTACAACTCAGCCTCCGGAGGGCCACGTGATATCCATTTCACCACGAGAGCACATTTGTTGCCGCCACACCAACTCGCGATATCAGTGCTTTAGCACCCGCAATGATAAAGAGATCTTTAAATAAATACCAGTAAGATCAGCTTATATGCTTATTAATTAAACTCTTTTAAATAAAACACTTCACAAAGGCTTAAAAACACGCTATTTATTCTTATTAGATAAGAAACAGTAACGGTTTAGTAACATTAAAATTATGATTGTCGCTGTGAGGATTAGTTTAATACGAGGAAATAATGATGAGTTTAATGTCTACTGAGCAAGTCGCTGAATTTTTAGGTGTAAAAGTAGAGCGTGTAAAACGCCTCTCTAGAGAAAGTTTATTAATTGCTAAATCTGAAGACGAGAATGGCGAACCACAATTTGATGCGGCCGAAGTAACAAAGTACAAAGAGCTCGCTGAACGCTTTGGTGGTTTGTAACTTTTATAAAAAAGTATTAGTAACAAGTTTATTTAGCTGCGCACGTAACATTATAGATTTACTAGTTATGTTGCGCTCCTCATACCAAGCAATACATAACACCAAAAAAAACAGTTTATAGTAATTTAGCTTATCTATTGATGGGTAAAACGTGCTTGTTTTATCAACGCTATTTTTATAGTTGTTTAACAATGTACTGTCACTGCTCTCATTAAGATTAAAGCTCACTGCAAGGGCTGCCAAATCAAAATATACATCGTTAGTTTGCGCGTACTCAAAATCAATTAAATACATGCCCGAAGCATTTACAATAATGTTATCTTTTACCAAGTCATTATGACAAAAGCCTTCATCAAATTGCATGGCTGCAACTACTTTGAGTGCCTGCTCTATTTGAGGTTTATATTGCGTATATACGCCGGTGCTTTGATAAAAATGCAGCTCTTTAGCTATATCCATTGGCGCGGTAGACGCTTTGTAATTATGTACTTGGGCAAGTTTATTAATAAAGCTAAGCGTTATATCCGATTGCGCTGTATTACCTTCAATATAATTAAATACCGCACGGCTATTCTTTTTATCGAGCCAAACAGGCGCAGGACATATATTAAGCTCACTTAAAAAACGCTGTGCTTCAAGTCCTATGGCTGGCCAATGGCTTTTATAACACTTTAATAAATACCCTTGTTGTTTGGTACGTATTAAAAAATTATCGTTACTAAAACCATTTAGTAGTCGCTCGCTTGAAGTAACGCTAGTAGGCTCTATAAACGCCCTACACATTTTTACTAGTTGATTATGCTCAATCATTAATTAAAGCTGAGCTAGCGGCTTAGCTTGGCTTTGTTCGTACTCTTCGTACCAAGTTTTAAAGCCCCACGCGGCCATAATGGTATAAAATATAAAGAGCGCAAGCGTTGGGTAATAGCCTTTTTCATAATATAAATACATGGAAGCTGCATCTATTACAATCCAGTACAGCCAGTTTTCGAGGACTTTTTTAGCAACTAAGTAAGTAGTTACTACGGCAAAACACGTTGTGAAACTATCAAGATAAGCAAAATCGGCATACGTATAGTTTTGCATAACGTAACCAATTGTAATTGCAGCTACGGTTGTTAAACTAATTAAAACAGCATGACGGTTTATCGACCACGATGTAATATTTAAATTTTCAGCTTTGCCTTTTCTCCATACAACCCATCCAAACACAGCCATATACATATAATAAAAATTAAGTAACGACTCCATGAGCAATGCGCCATTCCAGTACATAATTGTATAAATGAGCGTGCTAAAAAATGCCGCCGGCCAACACCATAAGCTTTCCTTTATTGCCAATAATAAGTACGCCATCGACAATCCTACCGCAATGTATTCCCAATGCGACATTGCTGTAAAACCGCTTAAGGTTTGTGTTAAAAAGTCCATATTATGCAATCACCGTTTAGTTGCGCCATTTGTTATACCAATCTGCTTATATACGGGGTCTATTTAACGTTAAGAAAATCACGCTAAAACTAGGAAAAAATTTTTGTATCTAGTTGTTCTAAATAAAAAATTTTTAACGACGTTATAGTGCAATTTAATTCGTTAAATTGATCAAAGATTTATGCAGATTGGTATTATAGATTATTCAGGCGATAAGTCGCCAGAGAGAAACTTACATACAAAAATAGCTTTACCAAATTCTTCATATGAGCGCTTAATTTCGGTATTTAACACCTGCATTACTAAATCATAATCACCAAAAATTTGCGTTGATAGCGTATTAGTAATCACTTTTAAATTTTCGTATTCGTTTAAGCGGTCAATAAAGCCTTTAATAAACGGAATGTAATCTTGGTGAAGTGGATATTTACTGATCTCTACTGATAATTTCATTTTAAACTCTACTTTTTAATTATTTGATTTAAACAAATCATTCAATGCCAGTTCAATACAGTGTAAAATTATACTAACACTCAATTTAACTGAGCTTATTATGGCACGCAGAATAACGTATACATTTAAAAACCAACCGCGCGAAATTAACTTCGCAAAAGATAAATACCACGACATGTATCAAGCTATTGCTGCTGCCGAGGGTATTGATTTAACAAATTACTTAAATATGGTACGCCAAATAGAAATGACCTCAAAAGGGTCTGCTTCTGTTCGTAACTTTCGCGACCAAGAATTTGCCCGTATGGGCTTTAGCGACATTTACTTTATAAAAGAGTAATTATACCCAATTGGTATACGCTAAAAACTAACTATGGCTGATACTCATAACTTACGCGTGGTGTAATATTACATAATAGCTCGTAAGGAATAGTATCAGCGCACAGTGCTATTTCTTCAACTGGTAGCTCAGGGCCCCACATAGTGACTCTGTCGCCAACTTTAATATTATGCTCATTAGCGCCTATATCAACGCTGATCATGTCCATAGCTACGCTACCTACAATACCATAACGCTGCTCACCAATTATTACCGGTGTCCCCTCTTTAGCATGCCGAGGATAACCATCGCCATAACCCATAGCTACAACAGCTAACTTGGTTGGTTTATCGCTTTTCCAACGACCACCATACCCAACAGCCTCATTAGCAGGCACATCTCGCACTGCAATTACGCGCGTAGTTAAGCGCATAACTGGTTTTAATTTGTGTTGCTGCCCAATACTATTTGCCATTGGCGATACACCATATAACATAAGCCCAGGACGCACCCAATCGCCATGACCGCTCGGCCAGGCAATAATACCAGCCGAATTTGATAAACAATGCGCTTGGTCAATACCATTCACTAAATTATCAAACAACCTAATTTGCTGAACCGTTTTAGCATTATCAACGTCATCAGCACACGAAAAGTGGGTCATTAAATTAACGGTATTTTTAGCGTTAGGTGTTTTTTGCAAGCGGCTATAAAAGGCTTCAAACTGCTCTGGCGCAATACCTAATCGATGCATACCTGTATTTACTTTTAACCAGCATGTTATTGGTGCATCTAGCTTTGCTTTTTCAAGCGCCGCTAATTGGTACTCATCGTGAATAATAGTTTGAAAATTGTTGGCGAGCAGAATCGGTAAGTCGGCTTTGTTAAAAAAGCCTTCTAGTAAAACAATTGGTTTTGTTAAGCCCCCAGCTCGAAGGGCAAGCCCTTCATCTATACGTGCCACAGCAAATGCGTCAGCATTATTTAAATGCTGCGCAATCGTTACTAATCCATGCCCGTAAGCATTTGCTTTTAGCACCGCCATCACTTTGCTGTTAGGTGCAAAGCCCTTAACTTGCGCTAAATTATGCGCAAGTGCCGTTAAGTTAATTTCAGCAGTCGCTAAGCGCATTAGTAATCGTCATCTACCGCTGGTCCCGCGTAATTATCAAAGCGAGAAAATTGACCTTGGAATGTTAAACGCACTTTACCAATTGGGCCGTTACGTTGTTTACCTATGATAATCTCAGCAATACCTTTATCAGTACTGTCTTCGTTGTAAACTTCGTCACGGTAAATAAACATGATTAAATCGGCATCCTGCTCTATCGACCCTGACTCACGTAAATCTGAGTTAATTGGGCGTTTATCGGCACGTTGCTCTAGCGTACGGTTTAGCTGCGAAAGCGCAACAACCGGACATTTTAGCTCTTTTGCTAGTGATTTAAGTGAACGCGAAATTTCAGCAATTTCAAGCGTTCGGTTATCAGCAAGGCTAGGTACGCGCATTAGCTGCAAGTAATCGACCATGATCATACTAATGCCGCCGTGGTCACGCGCAATACGACGTGCACGAGAGCGAACATCGGTAGGTGTTAAGCCCGAGGCATCATCAACATACATTTTGCCTTTTTCCATCAACAAGCCCATTGTTGATGAAAGTCGCGCCCAATCGTCATCATCTAACTGACCTGTACGTACCTTAGTTTGGTTAATACGGCCAAGAGACGCTAACATCCTCATCATAATTTGTTCTGAAGGCATCTCTAGCGAATAAATTAGCACGGGTTTGTCTTGAGTCATTGCGGCATGTTCTGCAAGATTCATCGCAAAGGTGGTTTTACCCATTGAAGGACGCGCTGCAACAATAATTAAGTCAGACGGTTGCAGGCCCGTCGTCATTTTATCAAGATCGGCATAACCTGTACTTACACCCGTTACACCATCTTGTGGCGATTGATAAAGCTCTTCTATTTTATCAACGGTTTTTTCGAGTATGTTATGAATACTTTGCGGGCCTTCCGTACTTTTTGTACGTTGCTCGGCAATTTTAAATACTTTGCTTTCGGCAAAATCGAGTAGGTCGTGACTAGTACGCCCTTCGGTATTAAAACCCGCTTCGGCTATTTCATTTGCCACGCCAATCATTTCACGTACAACAGCACGCTCACGTACAATGTTTGCGTAGGCATCAATGTTGGCTGCACTTGGCGTATTTTTAGCAATTTCGGCTAAGTAAGCAAAACCCCCAATACCTGCAAGTTTATTATTTTTTTCTAAACTTTCAGAAATAGTGATTAAATCTATCGGATCGCCAATCTCAGCAAGTGCCGTCATCGCCTCAAAAATTAACTTGTGCGTGCGGGTATAAAAATCCTGTGATACAACAAGCTCAGCTACGCGGTCAAAAGCTTGGTTATCAAGCATTAAGCCACCTAAAACAGATTGTTCAGCTTCTATTGAATGGGGAGGAACTTTAAGAGTATCGACTTGCTTATCTGGTTTGGCCATAACTTCACAGTAGTAAAATTGAATGGCTCTATTCTATCGACTTGCAGGGGCTGTGCAAATAGAAAAGCAGGAAATCTTTCCTGCTTTTTGTAATCGTGATGGGGAATGAGTGTTATTTGGTACGAAGCTCTATTCGTCCACTAATGGTATCCATTTCGACATTTGCATTACCGCCATTAATACTAAACTCTAAATCACTGGCTGGGCCATATTTAGCTTTACTGACTTTGTCACTACTGACTTTGTTAATGATTTTACCATTAGCATGGGCTTTAATTTCAAACTTTGCTGATACACTTTGTGGGAAATAAAAGTCGGCATCACCACTTACTGATTCAAAACGTACATCACCGCCTTTTAAAAGCTCGTTAATCTGTACTTCTGCTTCGCCATTGACCGTATTAATACGTAGGTTTTTAATAGTCGATAGCGTAAATTCTATATCGCCATTTACGTTTTCAAGGCGTACATCATTAGCGCTTGAAGTTGATTTAATATCACCATTAACAGCGCTAAAACGCAACTCACCACTTGATTGCCTATCGTTAATTTCACCATTTACGGTTTCAAACTGAATATTCCCGTTTAAGTTCTCAGCGTTCATATCACCATTTACAGTGGTGAGCTTAATGTTGCCAGTAATATCATCTACCGTAATTTCGCCGTTAACCACATCAACTTCTGCGCCGTTTTTAAGCGCCTTTGCAGTCACCGATACATTAACGCCAGCAAACGCTAAACTACTGCTTTTAGGCATAAATATAGTTAGGTTTGAGCCGTCACCACTATTACCCCAATTTGATTTACGGGGCATTTTTACAATAAACTGTGTTTTATCACCACTTGTTTTAAGCTCATAACCCTGTGCTTTATCATCAAGCTCGCCAGATACTTTAAATTCGTTTTTATCCCAGCCTGTAATATGTATATCACCGCGTTGGTTTTCAATAAAAATAGTGCCGCCACTTGGTACGTCTATTTGCTTATCTATTTTTTCACCCGCAAATGCCGCCAGTGGAAATATGCTCAGTCCTAATAAAATCGCTTTCATATCGTACTCCTAAATGTGCTGCCAACGTGGCGCGTGCACCTTGTTAATTAAATCAAGTTGTTGTTGATATATTTGCGCTAACATTGTCAGTAGCGCTTGGTTTTGTGGTTCGTTTTCAAGAGCTTGCTTTATTGCTTGCTCAGCTTCTTCAAGTTCTTGTAGTTGCGTTTGCCAGTTAGTGGTTAATGCTTCTTTATTTTCGTATTCAACTAACAAACTATTTTTTTGAGCCGAAAAGTAATCACTTATAGCCACTACGGGCTGTGGTTCAGGTGCTATAACAAATATATTAACAGCAATTAAAGCAGCCACAGTACACGCTGCTATTGCCGTTAGTTTTGGCCAAATAATAGTGCTATTTGGGTTCTGCTTATTATTAACAATTGCTCGCTCAATCCCCGCCCATAAATCTTTATGTGGCGTAATTTCTTTATCAAGCGTGTTTAATGACTTGTTTAAGTAGTCGCTAAAGTTTGGTTTACTCATTTTCATACCACTCTTGTAATAACTGCCTAGCACGATGATATTGTGACTTACTTGAACCAACAGCCATACCTAATTGCTCCGCGATTTCCTCGTGCCTATAACCTTCAATAGCAAATAATACAAATACCATACGTGCGCGCTCAGGAAGCCTTACTATTAACTTATCGAGGCCATTTAAGCCTTTGCAGTCGTTAGCTGATTGCTCATCCATACCGCTGCGTTCAATACTTACTACTTTTTGTAACCAGTTTTTTTGCTTGCGCAGATAACTTATCGCTACATTACTGGCAACACTATATAGCCAAGTAGAAAACTGCGAACGCCCATCAAATAATGCTATTTTATGCCATACCTGTACAAATACCTCTTGGGCGGCGTCTTCGGCGTGTGCTTGGTCTGCTAATAAGCGTAAACATAAACCGTATACTCGTTTTATATGTAACTCATAAAGCGTTGTGTATGCGCCTTGATCACCCGATTTAACTCGCTCAATGAGTGCAGCTTCGCACAAAGGCGCTGGTTCGGGTTTAACGTGTAACATCCGTGATGCCGCCTTTTAATTATTATTGTTGAGTTGCTATTTAAGTGTATTGATAAGTTAGACGTAATGACAGTTCGAAAAGGTTTAAAAGGAATGAAAAAATAATTGAATAAAAAAGGGGCTTATACGAGGCTTTATACCAATTCGCTTAATTAAGTGATCTATTTTGAGGATGGAAAAACGTGTTGATAGCTAGACAAAAAATTCGCTATTTAGTTGTTCTCGGCAATTGCTCCTGCATTGCTCTACCTTCTGCATCCATGCAGTCGTAAATGAGAATTTTTTAACACAGGTAGCGACACGTTTAGCCCCGCAAAATGATTAAGTATTATTGCGGATTGGTATTATTAAATTGTGCCCTCAACTAATGAAGTTAGCCAAATTATAGGCACAAAAAAGCCGTGCTAATAGCACGGCTTTTTTAGCTTAATTAAAAATTAAGCTTCAGCGATTACGATTACTTTGATAGTAGCCGTTACGTCTGAGTGAACTGAAATTGATACGTCAAATTCACCAGTCTCACGGATAGTACCTAGAGGCAAACGAACTTCTGACTTAGCAACTTCAACACCAACAGCTGAGATAGCGTCAGCGATGTCACGAGTACCGATTGAACCGAATAACTTACCTTCGTCACCAGCTTTAGATACTAATGTAACTTCTGCTAATGCTTCTAGTTTTTCAGCGCGTGCTTGTGCAGCAACTAACTGTTCAGCGATTTTCGCTTCAAGTTCTGCACGACGAGCGTCAAACGTTTCAATGTTAGCTTTAGTCGCAGGAACTGCCTTACCTTGCGGGAAAAGGAAGTTACGTGCGAAACCAGATTTAACTACAACCTGTTCACCTAGGCTACCTAGGTTAGCGATCTTATCTAGTAGAATAACTTGCATGTTTCTACACCTTTTAAAAACTGTTAATCCGCTGCTTACTTATGTAAGTCAGTGTATGGAAGAAGGGCTAAGTAGCGAGCACGCTTAATAGCAGTTGCTAGCTGGCGCTGGTATTTAGCGCTAGTACCTGTGATACGGCTAGGTACGATTTTGCCACTTTCTGTAACATAGTTTCTAAGAGTAGCTAGATCTTTGTAATCGATTTGTTGTACGCCTTCCGCTTTAAAGCGGCAGAACTTACGACGTCTGAAATAACGTGCCATGAGATTAATTCCTCAAATAATTCTTTCTATATGCTGAGCATGCAAAACCAATTGGCTAAGGCCGTTACGACCTTCGTGGCGATTTAAAAAACCACTCACTTGCAATGCCTGCCCAACGTGCAAATGTTGAGTCTGTTGTTGCATTTGCTTTCCACTGACAACTACCTGAAGCCTCACATAACTATTACGGTTAAGGTCTGCTTCGGTTTGCATTGATTTATGTTCTACAACAAAAATACAATGCGGGATGCCAGCAGGGCTTTGGCTAAACTTGGGAGTTTTACAAACTACCCCAGATATAACCAGCTGATTCATATATGGGCTAACCATTATAATAACTGCTGACTACATGCCATGCTAGGACTCAAAACAATTAAGCAGCTGGTGCTTCTTTCTTCTCTTCTCTTGCAAGAGGAGACGCTTCAGTTACAGCATTTTTAGTACGCATAACTAAGTTACGAAGCACTGCATCGTTGTAGCGGAAAGTAGTTTCTAGCTCGCTGATTACTTCAGTAGGTGCTTCAACGTTCATAAGAACATAATGAGCTTTATGAAGCTTGTTGATTGGGTAAGCCAGTTGACGGCGGCCCCAGTCTTCAAGACGGTGGATAGTACCACCAGCTTCAGTGATAGAACCAGTATAACGTTCGATCATACCAGTTACTTGCTCACTCTGATCAGGGTGAACCATGAATACGATTTCGTAATGACGCATGGATATTCCTTACGGTTAATAGAGCCTTCTACCGTTTCGGCCGGTCGGTTTAAGGCAAGGAATTAATAGTTTAAAAGCCGAAATGAGCGCGCATTTTACGCTTAGACGGATAATTAAGCAAGCAGGTTTTTTAAGCTTTTATAGATAAGAGTTTAAAGGCAATTATTGCGAGCTTCGCTCATCCCGTTAGCAAGCCTTAGGCCTAAAGGAAAAGCTAAACTCGTAGTTTAATATTTATCATATACGCCAAGCTTGCGCGCATAAAAAGCGCAGCTTTGAATTACTTAAGTCTAACACCTGCCTCAAAATATAAGTATTTACTCAAATTTAAAGCCGTGCAATTATTAAGCAATACATTATTAAATAAGGATATTTATGAAGCTCTTACTATCGCTTGTATTAATACTTACTTTTAGTACACCATTTTTAAGCCACGCAAAAACCAATACAACTGACATAACCGTTGGTAAAAAAGTCATTCTGCAATCAAAAATACTTAACGAAGACAGACCCATTAAAATTTTCATACCTGACACTGTAAAAGACGATCAGCCGCTTTATGTTATTTATTTACTTGATGGTGTTGAGCACTTTCATACGGCGTCTGGGGTTATAAAATCCTTAGTTGATTACGAGCAGATACCTAATGCCTTGCTTGTTGGTATTGATACAACTAACCGCGTTCGTGATTACTTACCTAAAGTAGATGGTGAGCCTAAAACTGAGTTTCAAACCTTTGTAAAAAATAAATGGCCTGAAGCGGGGCAAACTGACGAGTTTTTGAAATTTGTTTCTGACGAACTTATGCCATACATAAATTCTAACTACTCAACTAACGGCTACAACACGTTAATTGGCCACTCTAATGCAGGTACTTTAGCGCTTTATACTTTAGTTAATCAGCCTGAGTTATTTAATAACTATATAGCTATAAGCCCAAACAGTTGGTGGAGTGATGAAGAATTAAAAAATAATATTATAAAATACACTAAAAGCCCTAAAGGCGGTCAATCGTTATTTATTAGTGTAGCAAGTGAAGGGTCACGCTTTTATACAGGTGTATTAAATACTTTAGTAAATTTAGAACAACAAATGCCAACACAGCTAAAATGGGAATATAAGCATTACCCTACTTTTAGTCATATGGGCACCATACTACCAGCCCTTAGCGATAGCCTAATTCACTTATTTGGCGACCTAATTTTTAGCGTTACTGACGAGCACGGAAGATTTGCTGATGTATCGCTTATTACAGGTTACTACCAAGCACTGAGTGATAAATATGGGTTTGAGCTTAAAATTCCACAAGATGTATATGTAGAATTTGCTCATAGCCAGCAAAAATTTGGTAACACAGCCAAAGCTATTACCACGCTTAAACACTTTACTACCCATTACCCAAATGCAGCCTATTCTCACATGCGTTTATCGCAAGGCTATACTGAAAATAAGCAGTTCAAAGAAGCCGTCACTAGTATGAAACACGCATTAGAACTTGCTAAGCAAAACTCGCGAGATCCAATGTTAATTGATGCTCTCAAGGATATGGTGAATGAAGCACAAAAGAATTTGTAACTGATTTAACGCAAAGCGCTTTTTAGCTAACGATAGTAATTACGAGCTAGGCTCGTCGCGTCAGCAAGCTAAACGCCTACAGGTAAAATTAAGCTCAGTGTTAAACTTTGCATATAGACGCAGAGCTTGCTCGCGTGAAAAGCGCAGCTTTTAATATATTTAAAACCTTCATAAAAAAACCGATGTTTAAATTAAACATCGGTTTTTTTAATCAAGCTCATCGCTTTACTTTATCCGTTGGGTTTCGCTTCGCTCAACCCAACCTACGTTACTTTCCTATCGCTTCTTTAGCGAACAGGTGTTTTATTGGGCCTAAATTATCAACTAATGATAGCCCTACTCCGCGGATAAGTTTTTTAACCGGGTTTGCACCTTCAAATAACTCTTTTAACCCTTGCATCATGGCTATGTGCTTTTGCGCATCGAGCTTACGGGTACGTTCGTAATCGCGAAGTGTGCGCGTGCTTGCAAACTCCTTACTATCACTTGTGAGTAGCTCAATTAAATAAGCCGCATCTTTTAGGCCTAAGTTCATACCAAGCCCTGCAAGTGGATGGATTGTATGTGCAGCATCGCCAATGAGTACCACTTTGCCTGAAACCCATTGCTGAGCGTAGCGCATTTTAAGTGGGAAAGCTGCGCGCGCACTTTGCACTTCACATAGCCCGCATTGGCCATCTATTGCAGCCATAACAGCTTTATTAAAGGCACTGTCGTCCATTGCAAGCAGCTCATCGCAGTGGTTGGGGCTAGTAGACCATACTATTGAATGGGTATTTGCATCGCTCAGAGGTAAAAATGCCAGCGGCCCGGTTGGTAAAAACACTTGGCGTGCGGTATTTGCGTGCGGCTCTTTGGTTTTTACGGTTGCGACTAGCGCATGGTGATCGTAATCTTTAAAGCTAAGCGCCATATTAAATTGTTTGCGAATAGCTGAGTTTGCCCCATCAGCGGCCACCAGCAGTTTTGCAATAATTGGCTCGCCGCTTTTAAGCGTTATAAATACATCTGATTCGCTTTGATGTATTTGCTGATACTGTGTATCGAACATTAACGTGGCACTACTTTGTTGTTCCAACTCTTTTATGAGCGCGTAGCGGATAATGTCGTTTTCAACAATATGGCCTAAATGCTCAAGCTCAAGTTGTTTGTTATCAAACGCTATTTTGCCAAAACTGTCGGCATCACGTACATCCATATGCGTATAAGCGCACGCTCGCTGTGCGATAATTTCTGGCCATACATTTAATTGCTCAAGCAAGGTTTGACTTGCAATGCTTAGCGCACTTACGCGCAAACCATATTCGTCAGTTGGCAACGCTTGTGTTGGTGCGCCGTCGAGTACAACGACGCTTATATCGGCTTTTGCCAATCCAAGTGCTAGTGTTAGCCCTACGCAGCCACCACCTACAATACAAACCTGTGCTTGCTTCATAAACGCCTACCTTGTTTAACTTGCCCCATTAACTGTTTGGCTAATGGCGCTTTTAATGCGGGAAATAAATCCATCGAAAACAACCCAATACTGCGCCCCAATGCGAGCACTCGCGATGAGTTTGAAAAAAGCCTAACAAGTGCATCGGTTAAGCTCATTACGGTTTTTATATCATCACTGCGCTTTTTAGAATATTCACGTGTAAACGCATAGCTGCCTAAACCGTGTTGGCTGTTTGCTATTAAATTACTTAGTACTTGCACGTCGCGAAGGCCTAAATTAAAACCTTGCCCTGCAATAGGATGAATAGCATGTGCGGCATTACCAATAACCACTGTACGGTGCGCAGTCAAAGACTCGACTTGCCCGTAAACGAGCGGGTAACTCGTGCGCATGCCTACTTTAGTAAATTGACCACCGCGATAACCAAACGCACTTTGTAGGGCACTTATAAAGTCTTGTTCATTAAGTGCCATGTGCTGTTCAACCTGATCTTGGCTCATACACCACACCAACGAATAACGGTTATTGCTCATGGGTAATAACGCCATAGGCCCGCTTTGTGTAAAACGCTCAAAGGCATGATTATTATGCCCACCAGCTACTTCTACATTGGCAATAATTGCGCCTTGTTCATAAGGCTGGGTATTAAAGCCAAGCTCAAGTAAATTACGTGTGGGTGATTGTGTACCATCAGCAATAACCAATAGCGCTGCGCTTAATTGCTCGCCGCTTTGCAGGGTAAGTGTATTGCTGTGCAGGGTTTGCTCAATGGCAATTACGCTATCGGGGCACAAAAGCGTAATATTTGATTGCGTTAAACGCAGGTGGAGCGCTCGGCCAAAAGGGTTAACTTCTACTACGTAACCAAGTGAAGGTTTAGCAAATTCGTCGCAATTAATGTGCGCTTTGCCAAAGTGGCCTCTATCAGACACGCTCACTTTTTTGATTACGGCGGTGTAAGGGGCATTTTGTTCAAATAAATTGAGGCTTTGTAAATACTCTACCGATTGCTGAGCAAGTGCAATGCTTCTGTCGTCAAAGCTTGGGTGGTAGTCGCCGGTAACTTGATTAGCTTCTACAACGGCAATATTTAACGCGGGATTAGTTTTAGCCACACTTAACGCGCAGCTTGCTCCCGCTAAACCACCGCCAATAACAACTACATCAAACTGCTTAGCCACTTTACTCTCCGAGCTTTATACGTTTTTAGCACTTTGCATAAGTGCTTCTATATCGCTAATTTTTTTAGGCACGCTTAGGGTCAAGTTTTCATGGCCTGTTTCGGTAACTAGCAAGTTATCTTCAATACGAATACCAATGCCTTTGTATTTTTGCGGTGCGCTTGAGTCTTCGCTGATATAAAGCCCAGGCTCTATGGTGAGTACCATACCGGGCTCAAATGCACGCTCAACGTTATTTACTTTGTAATCGCCAACATCATGTACATCTAAACCAAGCCAATGCCCAAGCCCGTGCATGTAATATTCTTTACATGCCCCTTTTGCCATTAGCTCATCAAAGTCGCCGGTTAAAATACCTAAATCAAGTAAACCTTGGGTCATTACTTCCATTGCTAGTTTATTAGCATGCGACATGTAACCACCTGGTTTTACTTCATCAAAAGCAACTTCTTGCGCTTTAAGTACAATATTGTAAAGCGCGGCTTGCTCTTCGCTAAATTGTCCATTTACTGGAAAAGTACGGGTAATATCGGCGGCGTAACCTTGTAGCTCACAACCGGAGTCTATAAGTACCAGGTCGCCATTTTTTAATACGTCGCTATTTTGCGTGTAATGTAAAATATTGGCGTTGTCGCCACTACCAACAATTGTGCCGTATGCAGGGTGCGGCGCACCATTCATGGCATAATGATGATGCAGCTCAGCCTCTAGCTGAAATTCAGTAGCTCCGGGGTGTGAAAAACGCATAGCGCGCATATGCCCTCGCGCACTAATTTCACAGCCTTCTCGCATAACATTTACTTCGCTTGGCGATTTAAACAAACGCATTTCATGAATAAGGCCGCGTATTTCTTTTAAAGTACTCGGTGCTTTGAGGCCTTTTCGCGCACCACTTCTAAGTGTACCTAGTAACGTAAACACCTTGGTATCAAATGAAGGATAAGCACCTTGTGCAAAATAAATCGCATCTTTTTCATTTAGTATATCGAGCAGCTTATCGTTTAATTCACTTAGCGGGTAAGCTTCATCAAACAAGTAGTCGCTTTTAGCTTTATCAAAGCCAACTCTGCGGCCATGCCAAATTTCTGCAAGCTTGTCTTTATCTAGGCAAAATAAAGTACTGGGTGCATCGCTGTTGTTACATAGTACAAGTACAGCGTCGGGTTCGTTAAAGCCTGTTAAATAGAAAAAGTCGCTATCTTGTCTAAATGCATATTCGGTATCGCGGCTACGCGTCACTTCGCTCGCAGCGGGAATAATAGCAACACTATTTTTATCCATTTGCGCAAGTAAACGCTCACGGCGTGCTTTAAATTCTGACTTTTGTACTTCAACCATTATTAACCAACCCGTTTAACTTTTTAAACTAATGAAGTGTTTTTTTAGTACTTTGCGTGTTTTGCTCTTTACCAAGCTCTGCAAAACAAAGTAGTGCTGATACGCGCACATATTCAATCACTTCGTGCAGCGCTTGGCTGTCTTCTTCGGTTTCTTCAAAAGTGGTATCTAGGCGAGTGATTTCGCTAAAGTCAGTAATAACCTCTTTAACATCGCTTGATAACTTACCGTAATCTTTTTGCTTTAAGCCAAAACCAAGCATAAACCCTGCTACCCATGATACGAGGCCATTAGCCTGATCGATGAGTGTTTCGTCATCGTTTGGTAAAAATAAATCAAACTGAAATTCGTCATCATTAAAGCTCGCAACTACTTGCTTATAAATAGTGCCAAAAAACTGCTTTAAATCGTTACTAAATGATTCACCATCGTTAAACACATCGCTCAAAAGGCCTAAGTATTCTTTGTCGTCAATGGTTAAACCACACGCAAGTAAACCACTAATTACACCATGCGCTTCGGCAGGTGATACAAATATTTCGTTTTTTTCTAAAAGCAGTTGAGCTTTTTCGTAATCGGGTAAATCGTTCATAATCGAATCTTCGCTTTGCAAGTTAAGGCAATGCTACCACTCGATAAAAAGCAACTCCAATTAATTGTATGATCAAGCTCAAAAACCATGCGATAAAGTAAATGACGAGTTAAAGGTGCGGGAAAACTAAGCGAACGGTTTAATTTTTTACGTTTAGGGTTTAAGGATTGGATTATGTCTTATATACTTAAATTGTTCCCTGGGGTACCGGAGCTTGGTTAAGTCCCTGAGCCGATAAATTTTATACCAGGATTTCTGTTCGTCTACTATTGTGCAAGCTCGGCATGTACCGAGAAGCCTACGGTAAACCGCAGATTTCCGCCCTGAAACCTTCTGGTTTCAGGACTGAAACCGGGTACCGTATCTTGGGGAACACCTTCTTACTTTTTATACTCCCTCTTATTACTTATTCATTTTTTTGCTATACCTTCGTACATTATTTTTATAATTTTTGGCAAAAAAAAGCTGCAAGCAATTTCTTACTTACAGCTAAATTTTAAATGCTTACGCTTATTTACTTAAACCAACCTTGAAAGCGCTCCATCATCATGTAGTTTATTGGTACTAACAATAAAGTAATAAAGGTCGCAAAAATAATCCCAAACCCTAGACTTACCGCCATAGGTATTAAAAACTGCGCCTGAGTCGCTTTTTCAAATAATAACGGCATTAAGCCAATAAAGGTCGTTAAACTTGTTAGCATTACAGGGCGAAAACGCGATGCACCGGCAAGTTTAACTGCATCTAGTAATTTGCCGCCTTCACTACGCTTTTTATTGATAAAATCAACTAGTACAAGGGAGTCATTTACTACCACCCCAGTTAGGGCGAGCATACCAAGCAAGCTCATAATGGTTAAATCCATGCCCATAATCCAATGCCCGACTACAGCACCTATCATGCCAAATGGAATTACACTCATTACTATAATTGGCTGTAAGTAAGACTTAAGCGGTATCGCTAATAGCGCATAAATTATGAAAAATACAAACACAAGTGCCCAAGCCAATGAGCCAAACGACTCTCGCTGCTCTTTAGCCTCACCTTCTAGTTTGTAATCTACTCCAGGATATTGCTGCATTAATTCATCTAAATACTCCGTTAGGTCAGCCTGAAGTATGGTCATGTTGGTGTTATTTTTTTCGATATCCGCTGTTACATTTAAAGTACGGTAGCGGTCTATTCGGTTAATAGTTGACGGGCTTTGCCCTGCGGTAAGGGTTGCAACATGCGATAACGGCACCGAACCACCAGTAGGTGTATTGATGAGTATATTTTGTAAATCGGCAACTGAGCGGCGCTCGTCTATAGGCAAGCGAACCATTACACGTACATCGTCACGGCCGCGCTGAATACGTTGGACTTGCGAGCCAAAGAACGAGTTACGCACTTGACCTGCAACATTGACTCTATTTAAGCCCAGCGCTAAGCCTTGCTGCGTAAGCTCTATTTGTAACTCTTCTTTACCATCAGACATGCTATCGGCAATATCAAATACCGTTGGGTAGGTCGATAAACGGGTTTTAATGTGATCAGCCACGTCTTGTAAAATAGTCAACGAAGTCCCGCTAAGCTGAACATCAATTGGGTCAGAACTTCGGCCAATTTCAGCTCTAAACGTTAAGCTTTCAGCGCCTGGAATGACACCAATTAAATCGCGCCATTCGCTGGCAAGCTCTCTTGATCCTATGTCTGATTCACGCTTTTCAGCCGGTGTTATTTCAAAGCGTACAGAACCTGAATTAGATACACCACCGCGCCCACCTGTTGTGGCTAATATATTTAAAATAACGCTTTCACCTGTATCTGGGTCGCGGTATTTTTCTTGTAATTGCTGCGCCTTTTGCGACATATCAATTACGTATTTATTAGTGACTTCAAACGGCGTACCTGTTGGTAGTGTTAAGTTAACGCGGACTGTTTCGCTTGGTATACGCGGGAAAAATACAAACTTAGTCCAACCACTAGTGATCATGGTTAAAATTATTATAAACACACCAACAAACAAACTTACCGAAGCCAATTTATGGCGCAGTGCTAAATTTAAAGTGGGTTGGTAGTATTTTAAAATCGCGTTTTCAAATCCATCTGCAAAACGCTGTTGAATAACATCAAACTTTGAAGGTTCGCCTTTTTCGTGGCGTAGTTTTATATATTTTAAATGTGCGGGTAGTACAAATTTAGATTCAATCAATGAAAACAATAATACCGGAATAACCACTACCGGTATTTGTGCAAACAAAGCACCGCGCGCCCCTTCAATAAAGGCCAAAGGTAAAAAGGCGGCAACGGTAGTTAATACACCAAATGTTACTGGTGTTGCGACTTCTTGAGTACCTAAAATTGCAGCCTGCTCGCCCGACTTAGCTGTTTTTAAATGGGTATAGACATTTTCGCCAGTAACTATGGCGTCATCAACAACAATCCCAAGTACTAATATAAAGCCAAATAAGCTCATAATATTAAGGGTTACGCCAAATATAGGCATCGCTATAAACGCGCCCATAAACGAAACCGGAATACCAATAAATACCCAAAATGCAATTGCAGGTCGTAAAAACAAAGTAAGCAAAGCAAGTACTAAAATACCGCCTTGTAGGGCATTGGTCGTTAGTGTGGCAATTCGACTTTTAACCAGCTCCGAATCATCATCCCAGTAACTTAGTTCAAATCCTTGTGGAAGGGAGCTTTGTTGCTCTTTTATGTAATTTTTAACTTCGTCAGCAACAGTAATCGCACTTTGCGGACCAATTCGATATACGTCGATAAATGCAGCCTGCTTACCATTAAAGCGAGTACGTACTGGGGTTTCTTCAAAATCGTCTTTAATTATTGCAATATCGCCTAAACGAATAATAGTGCCGTCAGCTTGGTTTTTAACAACAATATTGGCAAATTCATCTTTACGATATGCTTGCCCTTTAGAGCTTATAAGTACGTCCCCACCTTCAGTTTTTAAGTTACCAGCAGAAATATCAGAGCTTGAATTAGCAATGGCACTCGATATTTGTGCCAAACTTAAATCGTACTGGCGAAGAACGTCTTGGCTTACTTCAATGGCAATTTCATAATCACGAACACCACTTAGCTCTACCTGCGTCACATTTGGTAAACGTAGAATTTGATCGCGTACTGTTTCTGCGTATTCACGGGTTTCTTTTTCGCCGTAATCACTTGATACGGTAACCGCGATAACTTCGCGAATTCGTTCCGCAAGCGCGACTATTGGCTTTTCAGCATCGGCTGGAAAGGTGTTAATTGCATCTACACGACTTTTAATATCGGCTAAAAGCTCACGCGGGTCGTAGCCCGTTTCAACTTCAATTGTTACAGAGCCTGAGCCTTCAGAAGAGCGGCTAAATATTTGCTTTATGCCCTCTAAATCTTGTACGGCTTCTTCTATACGAATTGTTACGCCTTGCTCTACATCCTCTGGTGTTGAACCGCGCAAACTTACGTTCACGCTTATCATGTCGGTTTCGAATGAAGGGAATACTTCAAGCGGTATTTTAGTCGATAAACTAAAAAGCCCCGACAGCAGCAGTGTTACTAGCAATAAGTTAGCTGCAACATGGTTTTTGGCAAACCAAGCTATCATGGCTTATCTCCTTGCTTTGCTGGACGGCGTTTTTTTAACTCTTCAACACTAATACCAAGCTCTTTTGCTTTTTGTTCAAGCTGCTCTGGAGTCGGGCGCTTTCCTTTACCTTGCCCATTCGCTCCACGGCTTTTAGGTTGATCTGCGCTTTGTTCACCTAAAATACTTACTTGAGTTCCTGAACTTACTTGACCAAGTGGAGTAATAACAAGCTTATCATTTGCGTTTAAACCGGTTTTTATCATCGCCTGAGTCGCATTTTGCCAAGCTAGTGTGATGTCTTTGCGCTTAAGTACGCCACCTTCAACAATGTAAACGTACGTTCCTTGATAAATTGTACTGTTAGGAATTATAAGTGCGTTAGATACTGTTCTGCCGGTAATTTGCGCTTTTATATACTGCCCAATTTTTATTGGGTACTGGTTATTTGCTGTTGCTTTATACGGGTCATTAATTTTAGCAACTACATAAAGCTGCTGTGCGCCTTCATCTATAGCACCTTCTGTGCGTGCTAATTGACCTTGCCACGTTTGCTCACCTACTAAGTCAGAAGTAAATTTAACAATTGAACCCGCTTGGTTTTTAGCACCATCGCGATACTGCTCTGGTAAATTTACAAATGGGAGATCTTTATTTTTAATTGGTAAGCGAATCTCAACGCTATCGATTGCGTAAATGGTTGCTAACTGTGTGTTGTTAGTAACAACTTGCCCTAAATCAACACTGCGGCTAAGTATACGCCCCGCATATGGCGCCGTTACTTTAGTGCGCTCTAAATCAAGCATCGCTTTTTCAAGTGCTGCCTGAGCCGATAAAACCTCAGCTTCAGCGGCTGCTAGTTGTGGCTCACGTAGTACTAAGCTGCTTGCCTGATTTGAGCCGCCAAGGCGCTTCCAATCGGTAATGGCTTGTTGCCCACGCGCCTTCTCTTCTAGCAAACCTTGCTCTGCGGTTAATAAATTGGCTTGAGCAGATTTAACTTCAGCCTGATGATCTCTGTCGTCTAGTTTTAAAAGTACATCGCCTTTTTCAAAAAAACCGCCTTCTCTAAAGTCATCACTTACTTCAATTATTTGCCCAGATGCCTGAGCCACTAACAAACTTTGTGTACGTGGTTTTACCGTACCGTAGCTGTCTATCATAACTTGATAATTTTGTGGTTTTAGCTCAAGCGCAGCCACACTTATTGATGCCTTCGGAGGTGTCCCAAAGCGTTTAGCCTCTGGTGGATTCCCCTTAATAAACATAACAATTAAAATTGTGGCAACAATAACCACCGCTGGAATAATAATTTTTGCTGTTTTAGTTTTCATCGTTATTGCTCTTTAGTTCACTTGAGGGCTTTGCAAAATCACCACCAAGGGCAATGTGTAGGTTAATTCTATTGGCTATTAATTGGTTTTTAATATCGATTAAGGAGCTTTGCGCGTCAAAAGAACGGTCTTGGGCATCAAGCACTGTCGTGTAAGTTACCAAGCCACTTTGATACTGCTCAAACGACAATTGCTCTGCAGCAAGTGCGTTTTCTTGTGCCTCTAACGTGCTTGTATATTGAGCTTTGAGGGACTGCTGCTGCGAAATTGCATTTTCAACATCACCAAATGCGTCATAAAGCGTTTGTAAATAAAGCTGCTCTTGCTTTTGAGTATTAAGACGCGCTATTTCTTCGTTGGCTTTTAAGCGCCCACCTTCAAAAAGTGGCGCTGAAATACTACCTAACAAAGACCATGCAAGGCTTGATGGAGAAAACAAGTCGCTTACTCTGTCGGTGCTATCGCTTAATGAAGCAGTTAAATCTAAACTTGGAAAGCGTTGTTTGTGCGCATATGCCAATGATGCGTCGGCTGCTAAAAGCTCATACCAACTTGCACGTAGAGTAGGTTTTCGCGTTATAAGCTCAGAAGGTAATCCTAGAGGAATATCGGTATTAATAACAGGTAAGTCACTACTAGCAGTAATAGCGCCTTTTGGGTATTCACCAAGTAAACGCTCAAGTACACGTGCTGATGCCGATAAACTCGCTTTTTGAGTGGCAATGCGAGAGCGTTCATTATTAAGCTCATTACGCGCTAAATACACATCGAGCGCTTCGTTTATGCCTTGGCGATAGCCAGCTTCAATAATATCGAGATTTTGTTGTGAGTTGGCTTCGCGACGCTTAAATAAATCCAGTAATTGCTGCGCCGTAACCACATCAAACCAACCTGTTACTACATCAGCAACAAGTTGCTGTTTAGCTTGCTCAAACCGTGCCTGCTGAGCTAAATAGTTAAGATTAGCTTCGCGCTTGGCGTCAGAGAGCTTACCCCATAAATCAACCTCGTAAGTTAAGTTTAAACTAGCTGAGCTTGCGTTGTCGTAACTTACAGGGCGGTTGTCTTTACTACGGCTTGTACGTGTTGATAAATCAAGGCTTGGCCAAAGTGCAGCGCCCGAGACTATAAGTTGCTGCTTTTGAATTTCAACATCATAACTCGTTTGCAAAAGCTGTTGGTTATTTTTAAGTGCTTGTTGTACAAATTTATTAAGCGTAGGATTTTGTAATTGTGTAAGCCATTGCTCTTGTACTTTTAATACTGAGCTTGATGCTTCTTGCTGCCATTGCTGAGGCATATTATTAGAGACTTGCATGCGCTGAGACGAGTTTAAATCACTCGCACAGCCGCTGAGCAGCATCACACTAATTGCCAGTAGGGTTGGCTTGCATTGCCAAATCATAATTAAACCTAAATTACTGCTATTTATGAACGTAATTCAAGCACTTTGGCAAATTTTGCTCAACTTACTTTACATAACATTACATAGCTAGCGATGAATTAACATAATAGCCAGTTATACGGTAAAAATGAGTAAATGATCAGCAATTTTTAATACTAAAATTAACTTTTTGCAATGTGTTTAAGAGATTAACTATACAAAAACAAAAAAGCCCCGCTATAAGCGAGGCTTTTAAATAAATGGTGCCGACTAACGAAGTCGAGCGGGTAACTTATACAGACTACTGATTACAAGTTAGTTGCTTTAAGTTACCTAAAATAAATGGTGCCGACTAACCGAGTCGAACGGATAACTTATACAGACTACTGATTACAAGTCAGTTGCTTCAAGTTACCTAAAATAAATGGTGCCGACTAACCGAGTCGAACGGATAACTTATACAGACTACTGATTACAAGTCAGTTGCTTCAAGTTACCTAAAATAAATGGTGCCGACTAACCGAGTCGAACGG
>NZ_JACJFB010000007.1:166789-166888 GCF_014164325.1 Pseudoalteromonas sp. SG43-4
AAGTTACCTAAAATAAATGGTGCCGACTAACCGAGTCGAACGGATAACTTATACAGACTACTGATTACAAGTCAGTTGCTTCAAGTTACCTAAAATAAA
>NZ_JACJFB010000007.1:166988-217253 GCF_014164325.1 Pseudoalteromonas sp. SG43-4
TGGTGCCGACTAACCGAGTCGAACGGTTGACCTACTGATTACAAGTCAGTTGCTCTACCAGCTGAGCTAAGTCGGCACACAAAACTGTGTGCTAAGGCACGTTCAATTTTAAAGATTGAGAACTTTTATAAAGCACTTAAAATAAAAAAACCTTGCATAAGCAAGGCTTTTCAATAAATGGTGCCTCGACGCGGAATCGAACCACGGACACGAGGATTTTCAATCCTCTGCTCTACCGACTGAGCTATCGAGGCACATAAACTGTGCTAGTTACAGATTAACGAAATTAACCTTTAACTTAATAAATGGTGCCGACTAACCGAGTCGACGGGTAATTTGAACAGACTACTGATTACAGTTTTTCTTTTCAAACTACTTTAAATAAATGGTGCCGACTAACCGAGTCGAACGGTTGACCTACTGATTACAAGTCAGTTGCTCTACCAGCTGAGCTAAGTCGGCACACAAAACTGTGTGCTAAGGCACGTTCAATTTTAAAGATTGAGAACTTAAAGTAAATGGTGCCTCGACGCGGAATCGAACCACGGACACGAGGATTTTCAATCCTCTGCTCTACCGACTGAGCTATCGAGGCACATAAACTGTGCTAATTAATTGTTATACTTTACAATTAACTTTATATAAATGGTGCCGACTAACCGAGTCGAACGGTTGACCTACTGATTACAAGTCAGTTGCTCTACCAGCTGAGCTAAGTCGGCACACAAAACTGTGTGCTAAGGCACGCGTAATAATGTTTAAACTGTTGATTAAACACCACTACTTTAATAAATGGTGCCTCGACCCGGAATCGAACCAGGGACACGAGGATTTTCAATCCTCTGCTCTACCAACTGAGCTATCGAGGCACTTAAACAGTGCTAATTAAAAATCTTAAAGTATTTTTAATGCAATTCCCACTCATCTCTACCGACTGAGCTATCTGGGCGTGCGGCGTATTAAACGAGTTTTGCCCTTACAAGTCAACTTTTTTTTTATTCTTTATAACTGTTTGAACGGTTTTCAGACAACTCAGTGTATTTTTTATTAATAACGTTCATTTTTACCACAAATCGAACTATAAATATAAATAAATCAGACTAAAACCGTAGTGAATTATTTTTTGTAAATGTTACGATTAGCTTAGATACGTACGATAGGGACTTATCGTAGTAAAATCACATCAATTGGACACTATCAATGCAGAGTAAATTTTCATCGCCAGTCAAAGGCTTATTACCTCTTTTTTTAATCATAAATATTGCAGTAACAGCGCTTGCTATTATTGCCCACTCATTTTATTCACAAACTGAAGTTAAGACAGTCCAACCTGCATCATCTGTTAATATTGTAACGCTTGCCGATAGATTAGACTTACCTATGGTTGATGCATTAACTATGTATGGTCAAGGTAAAGTAAGGCAGTTACTTGATTTAACGTCGTTATTAGATGATGACTTTGAATATACTCTATATCGCTTCAATGCTACATCAGATACTCAGTTGGTATATAGCAGCAGTAAACCTGCTATCGCTTCAATTAAAACTGAAAAGCATCTAGTAGAAGAAGGCATCCTACATCACTTACTGCTGTTAAACGATCAACCTATTGGCGAGCTTATTATTAAGCAAAACCTACCAACCGCTCCTTTAAGCGCTCAAAACTCTCAAGTTATTGCCTACATTATTGCGATAGCAAGCGTAGCTGCATTATTTATATTTACTTTAATGTTTAATATGTACATTAATAGTCGCTTACGAAAAAGTACTGACACTCTTACACAAGAGCTGCAGGCAATCACCGAAAATGCTAATTACAATAGTAGTGTTGATGAGCAGCTTGATATTGGTTTAGGTGTAGTGGCAAAAAACATTAACTTACTGCTACAAAAAGTACAGACTGCGATGAGTGAGAATGACGCCGCACAAAAAGAGCTTTATAAATTACAAAATGGCCTAGAAGCCGAAGTGCAAAATCGTACTATAGCGCTTGAGCAAGCCACATTAAAAGCAGAGCGAGCAAGCGAAACCAAAACGACCTTTTTAGCCACAATGAGCCACGAAATAAGAACACCGATGAATGGTGTTATAGGCACTATTGATTTACTGCGCCAGACCGAACTTGATGGCGCTCAACATCGTTTAAGTACAATTATTCGTGAATCAGCATTTTCTTTATTGAGCATTTTAGATGATATCTTAGATTTTTCTAAAATTGAGGCTGGAAAGCTAAATATTGACCCGATCCCATTTTCGGTAACCGATACCATTGAAGAAGTTGCTCGAGTGCTCTCATCAGTTGCTAAAAAACGTGAGCTTGATTTAGAACTAGCAATAGCACCAGATATTCCAGTCAACCTTACCGGTGATAGTGTGCGTGTACGTCAGGTGCTTTATAACCTATGTAGCAACGCAATTAAATTCACTAGCACTGATGAAAAAACCCAAGGCCATGTAAAAATATCAGTAGAGGTGGTTCATAATACCACTGATCACTTTACCTTACGCTTTTGCGTAACTGATAACGGTAAAGGCATGTCGCAGGCGCAATTACGCGAAATATTTAATCCATTTATTCAAGCCGAAAACTCAATTACCCGAGAATATGGTGGCACCGGTTTAGGTCTTTCTATTTGTAAAAGCTTAACTGAGCTTATGCTAGGTACTATTCATGTAACTAGTCATACCGGAATTGGCAGTGAATTTACAGTAGAGCTGCCGTTTAGCACATCGGGTAAAATTAAGTACGCACATAAAGGTGCATTAAATGGTAAGCAAATTGTTGTAGTTAGTAATCACCTAGAACGTGAAAAAACAATGTACCGTTATTTATCGTTCATGGGCGCTAAAATAATTTATGCACACACAGAAGAAGAAATTGAAGAGCACCAGCATTCACAAGATATTATTTGGGTGGCTGATGGCATAGACAATATGGATAAAACTAATGCGCTGCTAAGACGTTTATTTTATTCATTAGAGGACTATAACCAACAAGTTGTTGTACTAAGTAAGCTTGATGAAGCAGCTATAAATCATAAAAACATTTTTTATATTAATGCTTCTCCTCTATGTAAATCTAACTTTATGCTTTCTATATTGGTGGCTGCAGGGTTACATACACCTAAGCAAATTAAAAAAACCAAAACACTTAATAACTATTTAAATGTTGAGCAGGCACGTAATTCAAACAAATTGGTTTTGCTTGTTGAAGATAACCTTCTAAACCAACAAGTCCTCACCGATCAACTACATATACTGGGCTTTGGCGTTGAAATAGCGAACAACGGTGAAGAAGGCCTAGATATGTGGAGAAAAGGTGATTACTCACTTATTTTAACCGACTTACACATGCCTAAAATGTCGGGTTACGATATGGTCGAAAAAATCCGTAATGAAGCAGAGCTATTAGAATCGATTGATGCACAGCCTTACATTATTGCAGTAACAGCAAACGCACTTAAAGGCGAAAAAGAGCGCTGTTTAGCGGTAGGTATTAACGACTTCATTACCAAACCTATAGAGCTAAACGCGTTAGAAGAAACTCTAAAACGTTGGAGCGATAAACAAAGCCAAAACCCAAATGTAGTTATTCATCAAACTATGGCACTACCTATTGATATGGAAGCTGTTGCTAAATATGTAAACGGTGATGACGCTAAGCAAATTCGTTTTTTCAAAATGTATTTAGAACAAAGCCAAGGCTTAATTAAGAGTATTAATTCCGGCGTTATGGTTAACGATTTAAATGAGATTATTGAAGGGTGTCATCAATTAAAATCGATCTCCAAGACAATTGGTGCCCAAACGGTGGCAGAACTTTCAAGTGCATTTGAAGATAAATGTAAAGAAGGTGAACTCACAACCGATGAATTAATAGAGTTAAGAGATAAGCTGGAAATTGAATACTCTAAAGCTGCTCAATTTTTAAAGGAACAAATTAAAATATCTGAGCAAGAAGATGAGTTAAATGAATAAATAAACATAAAAAAAGGGCTTAATAGCCCTTTTTTTATTTAAAACATTACTTTTCAGGCGGTCGATAACCTTCAATTTCTACATCTTTATTTTCAAACAAAAAACCAACCATTTGCTCTTCTAAAAATGTGCGGTGTTCTGGGTCCATCATATTTAAATGCTTTTCGTTAATAAGCATTGTTTGTTTATGTTGCCACTGAGCCCACGCTTCTTTAGAGATGTTATTAAAAATCTTTTCACCAATTTCACCAGGGTATAACTGAAAGCCAAGCCCTTCGGCTTCTTTTTGTAACTTTTGACAAAATACTGTACGTGCCATGATTGATTCTCTCTAACGCTAAATATGGGGCTATTCTATACTATTGCTGTAATTTGTTTAACCAACTTTTTAGTTGGTGCTGCTAGGCCAACCTCTATTGATTGATCAAGCGGATACCAGATTAATTGCTTATCGTTTACCACATCAGGAGTTTTCTTAACATTAAGCACATGTGAGTTAATCCTCAATTCAAAATGTGAAAACACATGAATAAACGCTTCAAGCTCTACTAAACTAGCCTCTAGGCCTTGCTGAGCTAAAAATATTTGAAGCTCTTCGTACTCATTAAATTCAAAAAAGCCAAACAATCCGCCCCAAATACCGCTGTTAGGACGTTTTTCCATAAGCACTTTATCACCACACTGAATAATTAACTGATGACAACTCTTTTTAGGAACTGCTTTTTTAGGTTTTGAATGTGGAAACTCTTTTACTTTACCTGCATTAAAAGCACCACAGCCTGAGTTTAATGGGCAAGCCTCACAATCAAACCGGCTGCGTGAGCAAACGCTCGACCCTAAATCCATCATAGCTTGATTAAACTCAGTAACATTATCTTTAGGCGTTAACTGCTCTGATAAATGCCAAAGCTGGTTTTCGACCTTTTTAACGCCGTACCAGCCCTCAATCATAAAATAGCGCGCTAAAACTCGCTTCACGTTCCCATCTAAAATAGGGTGATGCTGCCCAAGCGACAATGATAAAACAGCCCCTGCAGTAGAGCGCCCTATTCCAGGTAAATCCATTACTTCATCGAGTGTTTTCGGAAACTCACCTTGGTATTTGTCACGCACTATTTTAGCTGTTTTGTGTAAGTTACGCGCACGAGCGTAATACCCTAAGCCAGTCCAGTGATGCAAAACTAAGTCTTCATCCGCATCAGCTAAAGCGATAATATCTGGAAAGCTTTGCATAAACTTTTCAAAGTATGGAATAACAGTAATAACTTGGGTTTGCTGCAGCATCACTTCAGACACCCACACTTTATAAGGTGTTTTACCTAGCTGCCACGGGAGTGTTTTACGCCCATGAAGGTGATACCAATCAACAACTTGATTAGAAAACCAGTGTGACTGTTCTTTATTTAAATCCAACATTTTTAACTTTTACTGATGCCCAATGGCGGCTCAGTCTATTGCAGTTAACAAAAAGATCAAGCTATACGGGGTGTAAAACCAGCTAATACTTGTGATTGCGGCCTCGGTCAGGGATAATATGCAACCATTTTTAAACACATTGTTTTTGTCAGGCCAATAATATGAGTGAATCAAGCAACACTAACCTTGAGCAAGCTAAGCAAGAAGGTAAATACATCCGCACCATTCGCAGTTTTGTAAAACGCGAAGGTCGATTAACCAAAGGCCAAGCCGCTGCAATCGAAAAATGCTGGCCAACAATGGGCCTAGAGCATAAAAACGGTATGCTTGATTTAAGCGAAGTTTTTGGCAACAACAACGATGTAGTAGTAGAAATTGGTTTTGGTATGGGTAAGTCGCTTGTCGAAATGGCAACAAATGCCCCTCACCTAAACTTTATCGGTATTGAAGTACACCGCCCAGGCGTTGGTGCTTGTTTAATGGATGCCGATGAAGCAGGCATTACCAACTTACGTATTTTTGAACACGATGCAGTTGAAGTACTTGCAGATTGCATACCTAATGAAAGCTTAACAACACTACAACTATTTTTCCCTGACCCTTGGCATAAAAAGCGTCACCACAAACGCCGTATTGTACAAACTGAGTTTGTTGAAAAGCTAAGAGCCCAACTTAAAATGGGTGGCGTTTTTCATATGGCAACAGACTGGGAAAACTATGCAGAGCACATGCTCGAAGTAATGAACGTAGCTCCTGGTTTCAAAAACCAATCAGAAACAAATGATTATGTTCCACGTCCAGATTTACGCCCGCTTACTAAGTTTGAGCAGCGCGGACATCGCCTAGGTCATGGCGTGTGGGATTTAATGTTTGAGCGCACAGAATAATTAAATTTAATTACTCACTTTTACTTTTATAAAACTAAATATACTGTAAGGCAAAGCCATTTATGAGCGTACTAACCAACCCAAGTTTACTGTTACTTCGTAATAGCGAGGCACTAACGGGAAAATCTATCTTGGTGGTCAACTTTGTTCAAGATGGCTTTTTAACAGAGCTTAAAAGACTTAATCCGCAAAGCAAAGTAACTGCGTTTAGCTACAACCATGCTAACGGAGAGTTTGCTAAAAACACCAAAGATGTTGATGTTCATGTAAGCCACACAATACCTGGTAACGACTACGATTTAGTTATTCTTTACTACCCTAAATCAAAACCAGAGTTATTAATGGCACTTGATAATATTCGATCTGCTATTACTGATGATGCCGAACTATTAGTAGTAGGTGAAAACAAAAGTGGTGTTAAGTCAATTGAAAAGCAATTAGCTGGTAAGGCTGAGTTTAGTAACAAGATTGATTCAGCTAAGCACTGCGTTCTTTACTCATTTGCTGAAATTTCTAAGCACCCTCACTTTGATATTACGACTTACCATAAAAAGTTTGTTGTTAATGTTGCCGACACTGAATTTACAGCTATTAGTGTTCCTGGAGTGTTTAATCACGGTAGTTTAGATATAGGAACGAAAGTTCTACTGGAAAACGCACCGACAATTAAGCAAGGCAAAGTTCTCGACTTTGGTTGTGGCGCTGGTTTAATAGCAACTTTTTTAGGGCTTCATAATCCAGCACTTGAGTTTGTGTGTAGTGATGTAAGTGCGCTGGCAACTTATGCAACACAGCAAACCCTAAAGCTTAACAACATCAATGGTGAGGCTATATTAAGTGACGGCCTTAAAAGCATTAATGGCAAGTTTGATTTAATTATTAGCAATCCACCTTTTCATACTGGTATTGCAACCGACTACACAGTAGCAGAAACATTTTTAGCTAATGCAAAACAGCATTTAACTAAATTAGGGAAACTAAATATTGTTGCTAACAGCTTTTTAAAGTACCCGCCTATTTTAGAAACTCAGTTTGAAAGCTATCAAACTGTATTTAAGAACAATAAATTTGCTGTATATAGCAGCTAATTTAAATTTGTAAAATGATTGAGCACAAACGTGCTCAAGCTAACTTTCGAATAAATATAAGAATTAATTTAGTTTTTTTCCTTCATTTTTCCACGTCTTTGCTAAACTAAAACTCTAAATAATTAAAATTAACTCAGGCGATAATGAAATAATGCCTAAAAAAGTTCATCAAAGTAGCATTCGAAAAGCACTCATTAATTTGATCATGCTTATTACAGCTATTTGCTTATCGTTATCTATTTCTATCTCTACGTATTTAAGCGTGAAAGAACAAAAGCAATTAATAGTTAATAAGCTTGTTATTCTTTCTGAAATTGTAGCTTTTGATGCTGGGCAATCGGTAATTGAAGATGATCGTAAAACAGAAGAAAAACGCCTCAAGTCATTTGAAAAGATCCCTCTTGTAAAAAACATACATATTTACTCAATAGAAAAAGCATCCCAAAAGCCTGTTTTCTTTATTAGCTTTAATGCTAAAAAAACACCTCCTGTGCCACTGAGAATAGACAGTGTAGAAGAGCTAAAAACACCACGAATTACGAGTGACCATATTGAGCTAACCCGCCCTATTTACGATAACGAACAAGTAGTAGGTTATGTGTATATGCGAGGAAGCCTCGAGAGTTTAGAGGTCTATATTGAGAGAAAAATATTAATAGACGTGTTATTAACATTATTAATTCTGGCGGTTGTTTACTTTATTGCTATTAAAGTTCAACGACGTATAGCTAAGCCAATAGAGCAATTAAGCATGTTATTGCAGGATGTGTCTAAAAATCATAACTACAATGCACGCGCACCAGTAACTGATGTAAAAGAAATAAGTGCTCTTTCAAATAGTTTAAATATCATGCTTACGCGTACAAAAAAACAACTTGAACGCCACGAAAAAGATAAGCAAGAAATCAAACAACTAAACCTAAGCCTTGAAGAAAAAGTAAACCAACGAACAATCGCCCTTAGAGAGGCAAATCAAGAGCTTTTATCAACTCTTGAGCGGATGCATCAATACCAAACACAAATTGTTGAAAACGAAAAAATGGCATCTTTAGGGCAAATGGTTGCAGGTGTTGCCCATGAAGTTAACACACCAATAGGGCTAGGTATTACCGGTTCTACGTTACTTAGAGATAAACTAGCAGACATACAGCAAAGCTTTGATGACAAAAAACTTACCTCAAGCCATCTAAAACGCTTTATAGATGAAGGTATTGAAAACTTAGATTTAATTTACCGCAACTTAAATCGTGCAGCTGACCTTATATCTAACTTTAAAAAAGTAGCGGTTATTCAAGATGACGGTGTAAATACCTATATTAATGTGCACAAATTAATAAGTGATGTTTTAACATCGATTCAATCTGAATTATTGCCCAAAAAGCCTGTTGTAACTATCAACTGTCCGACCGACTTGGCTATTCATAGTAAGTCTGAACCTCTACAACAAGTTTTTCAGCAGTTACTTATGAACTCTGTAATTCATGGATTTATAGGTAAAGAAAACAATGAAATTCGCTTTGACGTAGAACTCGTCGGGAAAAAATTAACAATCGTTTATTCTGACAATGGTCAGGGCGTTGACAAAAACATTAAAAATAGAATTTTTGACCCATTCGTAACTTCAAAGCGCGGGCAAGGCGCAAGTGGCTTAGGCATGCACTTAGTTTATAACCTAGTAACACAAGCACTTGGCGGAAGAGTGATGTTTGATCTTGAAGAAAAACGCGGTGCTCGCTTTATAATTACTATTCCTTAAATAAAGATCATTAAAAAGTGCATATATTTAAAATTTATCCTTGAATTAGCATTTAATGACCTCATTAATGAGGCATGTGATAAGTGCGTAACATTATTTAATTGCTTTAAATAAATATTACCAAGCGATTTATGAACTTTTTTATCTTTGCTGTATCACATACATTGATGAAAGGTTAAAAGGTTAAAAAGTGATATAGTTTTGCTTTGAATTAGTCTGATTATTTTAAGTACCTTGTTTAATTGAATGATATGTCAATTATCAAAGGAAAATGGCTTCGACTTTATGATTCAAATAGCTACATCCATGTATATATCAATTAAACAGTAGTTTTTGCACTGCCCTTTTTTAGTAGACTTTGGACACCCTACTGTTTTATTTTTATCCAATTTGTTTTTTCCTTGTTAACAAATGGGTATAATCCTATAATCTCTAGTAATCGGTTATAAATTAGTCACCGATTTTTTATAAATAATATATTCCAAAAGGTTAATTAATAATGCAAACGCCAGTCATTCTAATCGTAGAAGATGAAGACGTAACTCGACTGAACCTAGTTAGTTTATTTGAAGCTGAAGGGTACAAAGTTATTGAAGCCATTGATGGCGATGATATGCATGACAAGCTTACAAATAACGATGACGTTAATCTTGTAGTTATGGATATCAACCTTCCTGGTAAAAACGGTCTTATTTTAGCCCGTGAATTACGCCAAAAGCGTAAAGTAGGTCTTATATTCCTAACAGGTCGTGACAACGATGTTGACCGTATTTTAGGTCTTGAAATTGGCGCAGATGACTACGTTACTAAACCATTCAACCCGCGTGAATTAACGATCAGAGCTCGCAACCTTATTACTCGTACTGCCTTAGGTGGTGAAGAGTCAGCACTAGAAACAAATGGTGTTATTACGTTTAATGGTTGGGAACTTGATGAAAACAGCCGTTGTCTTACTTCTCCAAATGGCGACGCTAAACGTTTACCTAAAGGTGAGTACAGAGCACTTCGTTTAATGCTTGATTCTCCAGGTCGCATTTTTAGCCGTGAGCAATTAATTAAGCATATGACAGGCCGTGAGCTTCGCGCAAATGACCGTACTGTTGACGTTACTATTCGTCGCATTCGTAAGCATTTTGAAAGTGATAACTCAACGTCTGAGTTAATCAGCACCATCCATGGTGAAGGTTACCGTTTCATTGGTAAAATTGACGCTTAATTAGAGCTAATTAGTTTCACTCTAATTGCTGTAAAAATAAATGAAGGGCTTTCTGTCCTTCATTTATTTTATCTGCCAGAATATCTAACCACTGCTTTAACACCTCATCAGATTCATCAATAGCACCATGTTCCATTATTTTGGCATGAAGCTGCACATCATTAAGACCTACTGAGCCAGCCGCCCCTTTGAGTTTATGCGCTACTGATTCATATTCTTCTCTATCACCAGTATTTAATGAAGTAAGTAACTCTTGCTGATATTGTGGACTTAGTTTTTCGAATAGCTGACTACTGCGTCTAAACACAACTAAGCCCATTGAATTGACAAAGTCTTCTATTGTTTCTATATCTAATAAGTGTGCATCAATGCCTTTAAGGGCTTCTTCACTTACTTTTAACAGTGGCTCTGTGCATTCACTTTGCTTAATTCCAAATAAATCAGCCAGCATTTTATCAAGCTTCACTGTGTTAATTGGTTTAGCAAGCGCCCCTTGTATTGATATACCTTCAAGCTCTTCTTCAGCACTACGAACATTGGCCGTAAGTGCCACAATAGGTAGTTTATCAAAATGACTATCTGAGCGTATTTGCTTGGCAACTACGTCACCATTTATATCTGGCAATTGCATATCAAGTAATACTAAATCTAAGTCATCTTCGGTTTCGACAAACGAGAGTGCATCTTCACCGGTTTCAGCCCACAACACCTCATGCCCGCGTTGCTCTAATAAGTTTGTAGCAATTTCGGCGTTAAGAGGTACATCTTCTACTAGTAAAATATACAAACCACGACCAACATAACTTTGCTCTGTTGGTGCTACACATAGACTAAGCGGTATTTGAACTGTAAAGCAACTTCCTTCGCCCTCAGTACTATTTACTGTAATTATCCCTTTCATCGCACTTACAAGTGCCTTAGTTACAGCCAAACCAATACCGGAACCTATTGCGTTAGTCCCTTTTAAATCTGGCGCTTTGTAATACATATCAAATATATGAGCAAGCTGCTCTGGCGGAATACCTTGGCCGGTATCCGATACTTTCATAACTAACCATGGGCCTTCAACTCTGTTTTCTCGGCTACATTCAAGTGTTACCTTTCCTTGCTGTGTAAACTTAACGGCATTATTAATTAAGTTCCAAACAACTTGGCGTAAGCGAGTTGGGTCGAGCTGTGCGTAAATATCCAGCACCCCATTGCGCTTAATATCAAACTCTAGCTCTTTTTGCTCCGCGATTAAGCCCGCAAAGTTAACAACGTCATTTATAAAGTCTGATACATTAATAGAGTTGGTCACTATATCGAGCTGATCTCTATCTATTTTGTCTAAATCAATAATATCGTTAAAAATATTGCCGAGCGTTTCAGCACTCGAAAATATAGTATTACCCCAACTACGCTGCTGTTTGTTTAAGTCAGTATCAAGCAGCATTCGTGTTAAACCAACAATACCATTGAGCGGTGTACGTAGTTCATGGCTTAATGTGGCAATAAACTTACCTTTGTCTTTATAGGCCGTTTCGAGCGCTTGAGCGGCCTCCTTACGACTTGTGATATCACGACCAAAGCCCAGTAGACCAATGTAATCACCTTCATCATTTATAAAAGGTAATTTACGCAGCTCAAACCAACGCGTTTCGCCATTTACCTCATAACCCACATCAATGGTTAGTGCTTTATGGCTTTGCTCTACTTCTTTATCGGTTTTCAAAACTTCAGATAAAAAGTGGCTAGGAAATATCTGCTCAACCGTTTTGCCAATTAGTTCGCTACTTGATTTGCCCATTACTTCTTCAAACATTTTATTACAACCAGCAAACACGCCATTGTTATCGCGGTAATAAAATAAATCAGGAGATGAATCAACTATTGAGCGCTGCAGCATGCTTTGTTGAGCAAGTTCTTGTTGTGTTTTTTTACGCTCAGCAATTTCTCGTCGTAGTTCTTCGATAGCGCGATGCTTGGCATGAAATGCCATTTTACGCTCATCAATTTCGATGTTTAGACGGTTAATGTTATCTTTTAGGGTTTGATTTAAAAGCTTTTCTTGTTTGGTGGCGCTATCTAAATAAGCATATGAGGCATCTAGTTGTCGAATTGAATTAAGCAACACACTTATAATTAAAGGAGAAACTACAGCCGTAAAAAATACCACGGCTAAAATATCAACCAGGTGTAATTCGCCTATCGCCACATAATAAAACATGCTCGATAAAATAAGAGATACAGTTAAAAATAAAGTGTAACAAATAGCAGCGGTTTTAAATTCACCAAATCGCGTTATTGAGCTGGAAAGTACCCGAGCCCAAGGGCTCAAAGAATAATCGGTCATACGTAATTTTATCTCTTAGCTGTGTACTTAATATAAAGAAGGCAATGCGTATGTATAAACATACCATTTTCCCAGATTTTAGCATTTTTCTCCTACCACTACTCACGTTGTGCGATAAAAACAGAATTTTTCATGTTTGATTTAGCTCATCTATTAAACTCATCATTTCAGCAATAAATTATTTAGTGTAAAATGCCCCGCTTTATTATCCCCAAAATACGAGTAGCGCACATGCAAACCAATATGCCAGATATAGCAGACACTGCACCCGCTTTACAAACAGGTAAATTAGACTGGGTTGGCATGGGCGAAATAGAACTGCCATTTATTTTTGAATCCCGAGACTTATCTCCAGTTACAGTAAACGCCAAAGCTCGTGCATTTGTAAATTTACATAAAGAAGATGCCAAAGGCATTCATATGTCACGTCTATTTTTGGCACTTGATCTGCTTTCAACCGAGCAGCAAGTCAATCCGCAAACAATAGCGCAGGCACTCGATACCTTTATAACTAGCCACGAAGGGCTGAGCAATAAAGCACAAATTGAATTTAAATTTGAATTACCGCTACGCCGTAAGTCACTATTAAGTGGCAAAGCGGGCTGGAAAAGCTACCCAGTTGTACTTACCAGTACAATTGAAAATAACGTTATTAGCTACGAGCTAACCGTAGATGTTACTTATTCTTCAACGTGCCCATGCTCTGCTGCACTTGCGCGCCAGCTTATACAAAACGCGTTTAACGAAAAGTTTAACCAAGAAACGTTGAGCCAAAAAGATGTGCACGAATGGCTAGGCACTACACAAGGTATTGTAGCGACTCCCCACTCGCAGCGCTCTATTGCCAACGTAAAAGTAAAGCTTGATAGCAACATTCAAGAATTTGACGTAGTTACGCTAATTAACACTCTTGAAGCTGAGCTTAAAACACCAGTACAAGCAGCAGTAAAACGTGAAGATGAGCAAGAATTTGCCCGTTTGAATGGTCAAAACCTTATGTTTTGTGAAGATGCAGCGCGTAAAATTAAAGCATTGCTAGAGGCAAACCATTACAGTGATTATTGGCTGCAAATAAACCACTATGAGTCACTGCATGCACACGATGCTGTAGCTATTGCAGTAAAAGGTATTAAAGGAGGCTACAAAGCTTAATCGCTGTGTAGCTATTGCTTGTAAACCAGCCGGTAATTATTTTATAACCCATACTTTTTAGGCACGTAAATTGCTTTGTTTGAGCAGTGTCAATTTGTTGTTATGGAGTTACCGTATGGAATTCGCTTTATTATTAATCCTAGTATTAGTTGTCGGGGCCTCTGTTGTTGCGTCAAAATTTAATGACGATGGCGGAAACCCGTATCCTTTTACTCGCAAGCAAACTGTTTTTACGCAGGTTGAAGGCGCTTTTTTAAATCTTCTAGAGCGTGCTGTTGGCGATCAATATAAAATTGTTAGTCGCGTTAAGTTAATCGACGTTATTGACTGTAAGCAAGGCCTTTCAGTAAAGTCTAAACGTGCTGCTTTAGCTAAAGCTAAAAATAAGCAACTCGACTTTGTTTTAATCGATAAAGAAAAACTAACAATCATTGCTGCTGTTGACCTAGTTAACAATGCCAACAAAGATGGCCACAAAGCTCAACGCGACTGGTTTGTAAACGGTGCACTAGAGTCTGCGGGCATTCCACATATTCGTATGAAAGTTAAATCGGGCTACCGCCCTTCTGAAGTACGCGATGCAATTATGTTTAAACTTGGTAAGCCTGCAGCAACACAAACTCAGCGCCCTGTTCGTAATCGCTCACATAAGCCAGCGGTACTTTCACCTTCTCAAGCTAAAGCGCAAACCACCGCGTTAGCTGAAATTTAAAAAACGAATTAAATACTCTCCTAAAAAGTATTTAAAGCGAGCTCATAAACAAGCTCGCTTTTTTGTTTTTTATTGCTAACTTCACGTATAATCAAGTGATTCAAACTCAGGAATTAAACTTTATGAATGTTGGTATTATTGGCGCAATGGAGCCAGAAGTTAAAATTTTACGTGAAGCTATGCAAAACCCACAAATTTTAACTAAAGCAGGTTTCACTTTTTATACTGGCGAGTTGGCTGGTAACACGGTGACACTTGTTCAATCTGGTATTGGTAAAGTCGCATCAACTATTGCAACTACCTTACTGATCGATAACTTCAAACCTGATTGCATAATTAACACAGGCTCAGCCGGTGGATTCGATCCTTCTCTTAGTGTTGGCGATGTAGTAATTTCGTCAGAAGTACGTCACCACGATGTAGACGTAACTGCTTTTGGCTACGAAATTGGCCAAGTACCACAAATGCCGGCAGGCTTTGCAGCACACCCTAAATTAGTTGAAGCAGCACAGCAAACTATCGAACAAATCAGTGATGTTAAAACACTCGTTGGCTTAATTTGTACTGGTGACACATTTATGTGTGACCCTATACGCATTGATAAAGCACGTAGTGATTTTCCTACAATGCTTGCTGTTGAAATGGAAGGCGCTTCAATTGCACAAACGTGTTTTACGCTAAACACACCATTTGTGGTAATTCGCTCAATGTCTGATATTGCTGGTAAAGAGTCACCACAATCATTTGAAGAATACCTAGAAACAGCATCAATCAACTCATCTAAAATGGTTGTTGCACTTTTAGAAAAGCTTACAGCAGTATCTCTGTAAATGCTTAGCAATATTGTTCAAAATCACTTGGACTTTATTGCCTTTATACTAGCGCTCCTTGCTGAGCGCTTTATTCCCCTTATTAGCTGGTATCATCCTAATACGGCGTTAAATGCTGTTTTTAGTGCTATTGGCAAACGTATATACAAAAGCAAAGAACCTAAAAGCTATCAATATTTGGCAGCTATCCTCGCAAGCTCACTTATTTTAAGTGTTATTCTCATTATTGTAGTGTTACTACTCGAGTTTGCTTTTTATCCTGAATTACTCGCTGGCCTTATTTTATATTTATGCCTAGAAAGTAAGAGCATTGATAAAAAAGCACTTCGCATTGCAAAGCTAACTAAACAAAATCAAAAATCCACAGCACGCGAATTACTAAAACCACTGCTTGCCCGTGAAGTTAATAGACTTTCATCTGCTGGTATTATCAAAGCATTAATTGAGAGCTTAATACTGCGCACCGCTCGATACTATTTCGTAGTCATATTTATATTTTTAGCATTTGGTCCTATTGCTGCCCTTGCCTATCGGTTACTTACCTTAATACAACAAGCATGGCGTAGTGATATCCCCCCAAATAGTTACTTTTTAAAACCGCTTAAAACACTCTTGTTTATTATTGAATACATTCCCATGCGCTTACTCGCTTTAACTATTGCAGCAAGTCGAGCAAGCAAACAAAGCATGCATTATATAAAGCATTATGGCAGGCATTTTTATCAAACAAATACAGGCTGGCTCTTAAGCACATGTTCTGCATCACTTGGCGTGCAGCTGGGCGGGCCTGCAGTTTATTTAGGTACTCGCTTTAATAAAATGCGTATTGGCACTGATAGACTACCTACACCCGAGGATGTACCTGTAATAATTAATAGGTTAAATCAGGCCCGTGTATTTTGGTTGTTAGTAATAGCCAGCATTGAAATATTAAAATTGATTTAAAGGGCTCAAAATACGAGCACAAAAAAAACCAGCCGAGGCTGGTTTTTTAGTTTTTAAAATGTGCTTAAGCTACAGTAATATTTGCAAACTTACGTTTACCTACTTGGTAAATAGCCGTTGTGCCTTTTGCTATTTCAAGTTTGGTATCAGTGATTTTATCTTCACCGTTAAGTTTAACTGCACCTTGCTTAATCATACGCATTGCTTCTGATGTACTTACTACTAAATTTGCTTCTTTAAGCAAGTTAGCAATTAAAATAGTATCTTCTGCAATAGTGATTGTTAGCTCTGGGATTTCATCTGGTAACGCTTTTTTCTGAAAACGCTGAATAAAATCATCATGTGCACCTTGTGCATCAGCTTCACTATGAAAACGAGCAATTAGCTCTTTAGCTAGTTCAATTTTAATATCGCGCGGATTCGTACCTTGCTCAACACGTTCTTTTTGAGCTGCAATTTCTTCAATAGAAAGCGCACTTAATAAGTCGTAGTAACGCCACATTAGCACATCACTAATTGACATTATTTTACCAAACATATCGTTAGGTGCATCAGTAATACCAATGTAGTTACCAAGCGACTTAGACATTTTTTGAACGCCGTCAGTACCTTCAAGTAATGGCATCATTAATACTGTTTGCGGCTTTTGACCTTCTACTTTTTGTAGCTCACGGCCCATTAACAAGTTAAAGCGCTGATCAGTACCACCTAGTTCAACATCTGACTCTAGTGCAACCGAATCCCAACCTTGTACCAGTGGATATAAAAACTCATGAATTGCAATTGGTTGGCCGCTTCCATAACGCTTTTTAAAGTCATCACGTTCAAGCATACGTGCTACGGTTTGGTTTGCAGCAAGTTTAATCATGCCTGCAGCGCCTAACTTTTCCATCCAAGTAGAGTTAAATGCAACAGTGGTTTTAGCAGGATCTAGAATTTTGAATACTTGTTCTTTATATGTTTCGGCATTGGCTAGTACGTCTTCACGAGTAAGTGGTTTACGCGTTACGTTTTTCCCCGTTGGGTCACCAATCATGCCAGTAAAGTCACCAATTAAGAAAATAACCTCATGACCTAAATCCTGAAAGGTTTTCATTTTATTAATTAGTACAGTGTGTCCTAAGTGTAAATCAGGCGCTGTAGGATCAAAGCCTGCTTTTATTTTTAGCTTCTTGCCCGACTTTAGTTTTTCAACTAGTTCGTCTTCAATTAATATTTCTTCTGCACCGCGTTTTATCTCTGCTAGAGCGGTTTGTAAATCCACTGTGTATTACTCCAAAATTCTGCCGACGAAGGGGCGACTAGTTACTTGCGTAGTCACGGTTTAATAAAGGTTTAAACCGAATAAATAGATGTAGCTAACATAACAAATTTCTACCTAATTAAAACAACTTTTTAAGTGATTCATGCAACTAAACTAAATCAATTGAGTCTTAGCTAGGTAGAGCGTTAAAAAAGGCTTTCTAAGCCCGATTTTAGCGTAGTTTAAGGTCAGTTTAAATCTACAAAACACTAGTATTCGTACATTATTAAGTATATCCTGCAATATTATGTATTTATTATCTTGACAGCAGAAAAAGGCACGTTATGGTTCACGTGGTTCACACGCTCCCCAAAAAACACAAATTGCTTATTCTAGGTTTGGTTTCTGCTATTGTTGGCTTAGCCTTTCTTCCTTCTGAAAAAGCCACTGCATCCAAAGACAATAGTGCAAATGCACTAGAAATTGGTAAGCGCTATGAGTTACAAGTTAAAGTTGATAACAACGAAAAATTAACTGAGTTAAATTCAGAGCAAGCAGCAGAAAAGTTACCAGAATACGACTTTGTCGATCATAAAGTTAAAAATGGCGACAATTTAGCAATTATCTTTAAGCGTGCTGGTTTTTCGGCTCAAACGCTTCATAAACTAATTAACACTAATGCTGAGACTCGCAAGCTGACTAAAATTCACCCAGGTGAAATACTTAGTTTTGCGACAGCTGAAGATGGCTCCTTAGCTCAACTGCGCTATGTGATTTCAAAAACCGATACTTTATTTGTTACCTTAAACGAAGAAGGTAACTACGATACAGCTATTGATAGCAAAGAAATTGAAACGCTAACCAAAACCGCTGGCGGCGAAATATCTAATAACTTTTGGACTTCAGCAATTGCAGCAGGTTTAAGCGAACGCCAAATAATGAACTTTGCTGACATATTTGGTTGGGATGTTGATTTTGCAAACGACATTCGTAAAGGCGATGTATTTGGCTTAATTTACGAGTCTCACTATGTTGATGGCGAGTTTATTGGTACTGGTAAAATTATTGCAGCTGAATTTGTAAACCAAGGTCAGCGCTTTGCAGCTATTCGCCATACCGATGGCAATTTTTATACGCCTGAAGGGCGTAGCATGAAAAAAGCATTTTTACGTGCACCTGTAAGCTTTAAGTATATTAGTTCGAGCTTTAATCCTCGCCGCTTACACCCTGTTACTGGGCAAGTTAGAGCGCACCGTGGTATCGACTTTGCTGCACGCACTGGCACACCAGTTGTTGCATCTGGTAACGGTAAAGTAATTAAAGCCGGTTACAGCAAGTACAACGGTAACTACGTATTTATTAGCCATGGCACGCAATATGTAACTAAGTACTTACACCTAAATAAGAAGCTAGTTAAAACGGGCCAAAAAGTTAAACAGGGCCAACAAATTGGTACTGTAGGTTCTACAGGTCGTGTTACTGGTGCACATTTGCACTATGAATTTTTAGTAAATGGCGTTCACCGTAATCCTAAAACTGTAAAACTTCCTAAGTCAGAGCCATTACCTCGCTCAGAACTTGCCAAGTTTAAACCTATTGCTGATAACTTTATTGCCCAGCTTGAGCGCAATCGCGAGCTACAGTTAGCACTTAAATAAAGTTTATCAATAAACATTAAAAAAGCCTTTGCAGGTTTAACCTGCAAAGGCTTTTTTGTATACGCTATAAACCATTAGTACATCAGTACATTAATACATTAATACATAAATTAGCTGAATAACCAAAGACACCATCACTAATGGCCAAATATATTTACTGTATTTGGTTGCGCTGTTGAGCCCTATTTTACTTTGATACTTTTCAAGCAAGGGTATAAGTATCGCCAGCGCAACAAACAAACCAATTAAAATAACGAATATGTTCATATTAACGCCCTACTTATGGTAATTCGTGGCCTTTAGCGCTTACATAAAGTGCATACCAATGCTCACGAGTTAGCTCTACGTTTACAGCATCACAAGAGGCTTTAATCCGTTTAGCATTAGTTGTTCCAATAATTGGCTGAATAGATGCGGGATGGCGAAGCAACCATGCAAGTACAATTGCCTCAGCAGAGGTTTCATAAAGTGCAGCCAGCTTATTAACTAAAAGACTGGTGTTTATATCTGCCTGAGATGCGTTTGATAAATCACTACCGCTGTACAAGCCTTGGCATAAACTACCCCAGCTTTGAATTTGGATTTCAAAATGTCGACAGTACTCAATACTACCTGGTGTAAAATTAAGATCTTTACCGTCACTGTTACCGGCATATACACCTTCATCAACAAACTGATGTTTTTGTAAACTAGCCTCAATTTGGTTAGCCACAATCGGCATATCAAGTGCGTGCTGTAAAAAGTTCATTTGGTGCTGCTGCATATTCGATACTGCAAAATTGCGCACTTTACCGCTTTCTTTTAAGCAACTAAATATGCGAGCAATTTCGTTAACTTCCATGAGTGGATCAGGGCGATGCAGCATAAGTACGTCTAAATAATCTGTATTTAATCGTTTTAATGATGCTTCAACTGACTGCTCAATCCACTTTTGGGAAAAATCATAACGCTTTGGCCCTAAGTCATCTTCAAATCGAATCCCACACTTAGATTGAATATACATGTGCTCTCTAAGCTCTGGCCGCTCACTTAATGCTTTACCAAAAACCTGCTCTGCTTTACCAAAAGTATAAATATCAGCATGGTCAAAAAAATTAATACCACCTTCAATGGCGTTATCTATACATTCATGAGCTTGCTTAACATGTGCATCAGTGATTGCGTCTTTATTCCAACCGCCTCCCAGACCCATACATCCAAATACAAGTTTACTAACGTGAGGCAAGTGCTTTGCTAAAGGCGTGTGAAGCATGATAACTATCCTTAAAATGTTGAAGAGCTGTTACTGTAAACAAAAAGTGCTGAACAAGAAACCATTTAGCGGTGAAGAAATTAAGAACAAAAAAAAAGCGCAGTAAACTGCGCTTAATGGTTAATCTATTTTAAATTACATTTTTAGCCAACAAGTGCTAATAAAATACCCGCAGCAACTGCACTACCAAGTACACCCGCTACGTTGGGTCCCATTGCATGCATAAGTAAAAAGTTATGTGGGTTACTTTCAAGGCCAACTTTATTAACTACACGTGCCGCCATTGGCACAGCCGATACACCTGCCGCCCCAATTAATGGATTTATAGGCGTTTTAGATATACGGTTAAGTCCTTTTGCCATAAATACGCCAGATGCCGTACCAATTGCAAAAGCCAGTGCGCCAAGCACTAAAATACCAATCGTCTCAACAGTTAAAAACTTATCTGCAGCAAGCTTTGAACCAACAGCTAAGCCTAAAAATATAGTTGTAACATTAATGATTTCGTTTTGAGCACTGTTACTTAATCTATCAACAACACCCGACTCTCGCATTAAGTTACCTAAACAAAACATACCTACCAGCGGTATAGCAGCCGGTAAAAACATAGCCGTTAAACTAAGCACCATAAGAGGAAAAATAATCTTTTCCTTTTTAGATACTTTGCGAAGCTCTGGCATTTTTATTTTACGTTCTTCTGGGGTTGTTAATGCACGCATAATTGGCGGCTGAATAATTGGCACAAGTGCCATATATGAATACGCAGCTACTGCTATTGCGCCTAGTAAATCAGGTGCCAGTTTTGATGCTAAAAATATTGCTGTTGGCCCATCGGCACCACCTATAATGGCAATAGCCGATGCGTCCTGTAGAGTAAATTCAAAACCTGGCACATAGTTAAGTAATATAGCGCCAAACAATGTAGCAAAAATACCAAACTGTGCAGCCGCACCTAATAACAACATACGTGGGTTTGCAATAAGTGCGCTAAAGTCGGTCAGCGCCCCTACTCCCATAAATATCAACAGCGGAAAAATCCCCGTATCAATACCCACATAATAAACGTAGTACAAAAGCCCACCTGGGTCTGACAAACCTGCCACTGGTACATTTGTTAAAATTGCACCAAAACCAATAGGTAGTAATAATAGTGGTTCAAAGCCTTTAGCTATCGCTAAAAACAGTAATAAACACCCTACCGCAATCATTATTAACGATGGGATTGTAAAGTTAGCAATGCCTGTCGCATTCCAGAGGTTTAAAATACCTTCCATCCTCTATTTACTCCTAAGCTAATGCAATCATAGCGTCGCCGGTAGTTACAGCATCGCCTTCACTAACTAACACTTCAGCAATTGTTCCGGTATGCGTAGCGCGTATTTCAGTTTCCATTTTCATGGCTTCCATAATAATCACTACATCGCCTTCGTTAACAACTTGCCCAGCTTTTACCTTAATCTTAAAAATATTACCGGCTAGAGGCGCGTTAAGTGTTTCACCTGATGCAACCGAAGCAGATTGAGGAATGTGCTCAGAGTCTTTTAATGTTACTTCCTTAAGTTCACCACCTTGCGCTACGACTACGTCATAAACTTTACCATCTACTTTTACGCTGTATTGCTCAGCCTTCACTTTGTTATTATTTGAAACTGATTTAGAAGGTGCTTTACTGCTTTTATCTTCAACAGAAGGTACTGGCTCAAATGCATCTGGGTTGTTGCGGTTTTTAATAAACTTCAAACCAACTTGTGGGAATAATGCATAAGTTAATACGTCATCAATTTGATCATCAGCAAGTGTTAAACCTTGCTCTTGTGCTTCTTTTAATAACTCAGCTTCAAGCGTTGCAAGCTCAGGTGCAATGTTATCAGCAGGGCGACAAGTAATAACTTCCGCGCCATCAAGCACGCGCTCTTGTAGCTCTTTATTCATTGGTGCTGGTGTTAAGCCATATTCACCTTTTAATACGCCAGCAGTTTCTTTAGTAATTGTTTTATAACGCTCACCCGTTAGCACATTAAGTACCGCTTGAGTGCCAACAATTTGCGACGTTGGTGTTACTAAAGGTAAAAAGCCAAGATCTTCACGTACACGTGGGATCTCAAGTAAAACCTCATTAAGCTTATCGGCTGCGCCTTGCTCTTTAAGTTGGTTTTCCATGTTTGTAAGCATGCCACCAGGTACTTGAGCTAATAAAATGCGCCCATCAACCCCTTTTAAGCTACCTTCAAATGCCGCATATTTTTTACGTACATCTCTAAAGTAAGCAGCAATTTCTTCTAGGTGGTTTAAATCAAGCCCAGTATCACGCTCAGTCCCTTCAACTATCGATACAATAGTTTCAGTTGCAGAATGTCCATAAGTCATACTCATTGATGAAATAGCGGTATCGAGCATATCAATACCAGCATCAATTGCTTTTTGGTAAGTAGCAGTACTTAAACCTGTTGTAGCGTGGCACTGCATAGCAATTGGAATAGATACAGTTTCTTTAAGTGCTTTAATTAGTTTTTCAGCATCGTACGGCTTTAATAAACCCGCCATATCTTTAATACAAATTGAGTGACAACCCATATCTTCAAGCTGCTTTGCAAGAGTTAGCCACATATCAAGTGTATGAACTGGGCTAACTGTGTACGAAATAGTACCTTGAGCGTGAGCGCCTACTTTTACAGCCGCTTTAATAGCTGTTTCTAGATTGCGAACATCGTTCATTGCATCAAATATACGAAATACGTCAACGCCATTTTTATGTGCACGTTCTACAAATTTTTCAACTACGTCATCAGCGTAATGGCGGTAACCTAATAAGTTTTGACCGCGTAATAGCATTTGCTGTTTAGTATTAGGCATCGCTTTTTTTAGTGCACGAATACGCTCCCAAGGATCTTCGCCTAAATAACGAATACACGAGTCAAATGTAGCACCGCCCCACGATTCAATAGACCAATAACCCGCATCGTCTAATTTGCTAGCAATCGGTAGCATATCGTCTAGGCGCATACGCGTTGCTAATAATGATTGGTGAGCATCGCGTAATACCAATTCTGTTAATTTTAATTTAGCCATGTGTGTGCCCCTTATTTATTATTTGATTTGTACTGAGCAATGGCAGCACTAATAGCAGCGATGTGCTCATTAGGCACACCTTGAGATTTAAAAGATGGTGATTTAACTGGTGTCGCCACGTCAGGTTCGCTAAAGCGCGTCACCAAATTAGACATAAGCGTTACTGCACCAATTAATATCGACAGAAATACAAACACCCCAACCATGCCAGTAAGCATTAAGTTACCAGCCGTTGTGAGTAGAGCACCTATATCCATTTTTCTCCCCTTGAAACCCATATCGAAAATAAAAAATCGATTTAATTAAATATTTATTCACTGGATAATAACAAAACTAATCGCTTTGTCTACATCTTGTAAATTGGTAAAACCAATTAAACAATAAACAACATAACACTCAATTAATTTACATGCTATAACTCAGCAATCACGCGCTCTACAATACATACAAGAAATAACGACTATAGCTAATAGTTATATGGAAGTTGTTAATTAACTATCAAGCTAAGTAAAAATAAACACTAATTCTTAATATAAAATGCAAAGCCACACACCAATTGCTAATTGGTCTTACCAAAATAAGTTTATTTAGTGAACATTTAGCAGTTATTTGCAACAGTGTGAATAACTTACATAACAAAGCGTAAAAGTTACTAACCAACTAATAACTAGAACAACAGCGAAAAACCATAACCAATTGATATTTATACCAAATAAACTTTGGCATATAACTGGCATTAGTTATTATGAGCAAATTTGATAACCAAGGAGAAAACAATGTTACGCTGGACAATTACATTTTTAGTTATTGCTTTAATCGCTGCAGTGTTAGGTTTTGGTGGCATCGCAGGTGCCGCAGCTGGTATAGCAAAAATTATATTTTTTATCTTTTTAGTACTTTTAGTGATTTCATTAGTTTCAGGTGCACTACGTGGTAAATCACCCAGGTAGATAAAGCATTCAACTAACAAACACTAAAATTTAATTAATACTTACAAGGAATTACACTATGAAATCTACAACTTTAAAAGCAGCACTAATCGCAGTATTTGCAGGTTTTTTCATGATGGGTTGTGAAGACAACCATGCAGAAGATGCTGGCGAACGTATCGACGAAGCAGTAACTGATGTGCAAAACTCTGTTGAAGATGCATGTGAAAATGTTAAAGAAGGCGTGAACGCTGAAGAAACTAACTGTTAATTCTTCTTGTACCGCTAAAAAAACGGCTTTCGAGCCGTTTTTTTGTGCCAGTAATAAAATCACTGACTATAAAGCTGCTCATTTAGCAGTTAGCTTGTTAAAATAAAAAAAACGATATTTAAAGCAAGGCAAAATGGCATTCACAACCACCTACACATTAGATAAACCCTACTTTTACGAGTGTTTTGATGAGTCACTCCCTTATAGTAAGCGTGCAAAACCTAAATACTTTTTACTTGTGTTGTTAGTTGCGCTTGGTCTATTTGGCATTTATGTTTTAGACGATCATTACTTAGGATCGTTTATGATCATGTTAGCGGTACTCGAGTGCGTCGCTTTTTACTATCGCAGACCATGGTGGGTAACCAGACAAATGCTCAGCAGAGCATCAGGCTCTGAGGTAACACTTACCTTTGATGAAGAAGGTATTAAATCTGCTAATCATTACAAAAGCTATCAATTAGAATGGCAAAATATAAGCGAAGTAATAGACACCCAACAAGGTATTATTATTAAAAACAAAAGCGGCATGCAGTACATATCAAAACAAATACTTAGTCCTGAAACACTCGCTTTTATAAACAAAAAAGCCACTCAGTGAGTGGCTTTTAGTCTAGTTGAGTTAATTACTCAACTACGTATACGTGTTGATTAAGCATTGCCCGGATTAGGGTTCGACTTTTCAGCTTGTATGCGCATGTAAATCTCTTCACGATGCACTGATACGTCTTTTGGTGCATTAACACCGATTCGAACTTGATTTCCTTTAACACCTAGAACAGTAACTGTTACTTCGTCACCAATCATTAGGGTTTCACCTACTCTACGAGTTAGTATTAGCATTCTCTTGCTCCCATGTTCCAATAAAAATTATAAGATTCCGCTTAAACATACTAATGAAAATTAGACTGAAAAGTAAGTAAAAACTCGCAATCTATCCATTTTCTGTTAAAAATGCCTTGTGTAATGCACGAACAGCCAACTCTAAGTACTTTTCATCTATTAAAACTGAAATTTTAATCTCTGAAGTCGAGACTAAAACCACATTAATATTTTCCTGCGCTAATGCATCAAAAAATAAACTAGCGACACCAGAATGTGATTTCATACCCATGCCAACAGCAGAAACTTTAGCTACTGCTTGCAATCCGCTTATATTTTGAGCACTGAGCTGAGCTTGATCTTCACTCAATAATTCAAGTGCTTGCAGATAATCATTCGAGTGCACAGTAAAAGCATAGTCTATTTTTTCAAAGTTATGATTAACTTGATTAATCATATCTATTTCGATGCCATTTTCGGCAAAAAGTTTCAATATTTTTGAAAGATATTGCGTGCCCGTTGGCACACCTTGTACCTTAATTAAACATTCGTCACGATTAAACGCAATCCCCGATACAACCTTGCTTGGCATATCGTTCTCCTCAAAACTTATTAATGTACCTTCATCGGGATTAAAGCTCGAAAGCACCCTAAGTGGCACATTATGTTTTCCTGCGGCTTCTACTGAGCGAATATGCAAAACTTTCGCCCCTAAACTTGCCAGTTCTAGCATTTCGGCAAAGGTAACTTGGCTCATTCTGCGCGCGTTAGGTTCAACACGAGGATCTGTAGTATATACGCCGTCAACGTCTGTATAGATCTGGCATTCGTCAGCTTTTATAGCCGCAGCTATTTCCACAGCCGATGTATCGGTGCCGCCGCGCCCAAGCGTTGTAATGTTGCCCTCAACATCACGCCCCTGAAACCCAGCAATAATAGCAATACGATTATGCTCAAGCTCATGCTTTAAACGCGTAGCAGCAACCTCTGCAATACGAGCTTTACCAAACATGTTATCGGTTAAAATATTGACTTGATCGGCTAATAGGCTCACAGCAGAGTGGCCACGTTTTATAATAGCCATAGCAAGTAGTGATACAGAAACCTGCTCTCCGGTGCTAATAAGTACATCTAGTTCACGGCTACTCGGGCGAGTATCGATTTGTTTGGCGAGATTAATTAAGCGGTTGGTTTCTCCCGACATAGCCGAGAGCACCACAACCACTTGGTGTCCTTGTTGTCTGGTTTTTACAACAAGGTCGGCGACCGCTTCAATTCTCTCTATCGAGCCGACCGAAGTGCCACCGAATTTTTGAACAATAAGCGCCACTAAGGCTTAAGTACGCTCAGTTAACCAAGCTGTAACGCTATCTAGTGCAGCAGCAAGGTTTTGTGGCTCACTACCACCAGCTTGTGCCATATCTGGACGACCGCCACCTTTACCACCTACTTGGCCTGCCATGTGGTTAACTAACTCACCGGCTTTTACTTTGCCTGTTAAGTCTTTAGTTACACCAGCAATTAGGCTTACTTTGTCGCCACTGGCAACACCCAGTGCAATAACACCTGAGCCAATTTTGTTTTTAAGGTCATCAACCATACCGCGAAGCGCTTTAGATTCAGTACCTTCAACATTTGCTACAAGTAGCTTAATGCCGTTAATTTCAACAATCGAATCAAGTAAAGATGCACCCGCTGCACTTGCTAACTTATCGTTAAGTTGCGCAATTTGCTTTTCAAGACCTTTAGACTTTTCAAGTAACGCGGTTACTTTTTCAAGTACCGATGCGCTATCGCCTTTAACTAAAGCAGCTACATCATGTAATTGTTGCTCTTGCTCGCTAACATAAGCAACTGCATCAGCACCAGTTACCGCTTCAATACGGCGAACGCCTGCTGCAATACCGCTTTCAGATACTATTTTGAATAAACCAATATCGCCTGCGCGCTCAACGTGAGTACCACCACAAAGCTCAATAGAGTAGTCGCCAATAGTAACTACGCGTACTTCGTCATCGTACTTTTCGCCAAACAACGCCATAGCACCTTTCGCTTTAGCATCATCAATAGCCATAAGCTCAGTATTGAGTGCAAAGTTACGACGAATTTCGTCATTAACTACACGCTCAATTTCACGTAGCTCATCTTTAGTAACCGCTTCGAAGTGCGAAAAGTCAAAACGTAAACGATCAGGCTGAACAAGTGAGCCTTTTTGGCCTACATGGTCGCCTAATAATTGACGTAGTGCTTCGTGTAAAATATGTGTAGCTGTGTGGTTTTTCTTAATGCTATCGCGGCGTGCATCATCAATAGTCGCATCCACTTTATCGTTAACACCAATGCGGCCTTGCACAGTACCGTGGTGAGCAAAAGCATTACCAAGTTTAGTGGTATTAGTAACATTAAATTCGCCACCAGCAACTGCAATAGTACCCGTGTCGCCCGTTTGGCCGCCTGATTCAGCGTAAAACGGTGTGCGGTCTAATACTACAATACCTTGTTGACCATCTTCTAATAACTGAACAGCTTCGCCACCAGCAAAAATTTCTACCACTGTCGCGCTATGGTGTGTGCTGTCGTAGCCTTTAAACTCAGTAAGCTTTTCTGATTTTAATTGCTCGTTGTAATCAGCACCAAACTTACCCGCTTGTTGCGCTGTTTTACGTTGTACAGCCATGCACTCTTCAAAACCTTGATGATCAATCGTCATCTGGCGCTCACGCGCAACATCGGCCGTTAAATCAGCTGGAAAGCCATACGTATCGTAAAGTTTAAATACTAAGTCGCCCGGTATAATATCGCCTTTAAGGTCACTTAAGCTTTCTTCTAAAATAGCTAAGCCACGCTCAAGTGTTTTACCAAACTGTTCTTCTTCAATGCGTAATACTTTTTCGATAATTTCTTGTTGCTTAGCAAGCTCTGGGTACGCTTGACCCATTTGCTCAATTAGCGCAGCAACTAACTTATAGAAAAACGAACCTTGCGCACCTAACTTATTACCGTGGCGCACAGCACGACGAATAATACGACGTAGTACATAACCACGACCTTCGTTAGATGGCATAACACCGTCAGAGATTAAAAACGCACACGAACGAATATGATCCGCCACTACGCGTAGTGACTTATCGTCCATATCTTGCGCGTTAGTTACACTTGCAGCTGCTGCAATTAAGCCTTGGAATAAATCGATTTCGTAGTTTGAATGCACACCCTGCAAAATAGCAGAAATACGCTCAAGGCCCATTCCTGTATCAACAGATTGCTTAGGTAGAGGCAACATAGTACCGTCGCTTTGACGGTTGTATTGCATAAATACAAGGTTCCAAATTTCGATGAAACGGTCGCCGTCTTCCTCTGGAGTGCCCGGAGGTCCGCCCCAAATATGCTCGCCGTGGTCATAAAATATTTCAGAACACGGACCACATGGACCAGTATCGCCCATAGACCAAAAGTTATCAGAGGTCGCAATACGAATAATACGATCTTCACTTAAGCCAATATCTTTTGACCAATACTCAAACGCTTCTTCATCATCGTGATAAATAGTAACAAGCAGTTTTTCTTGAGGTAATTTAACAACCTCAGTTAAAAACTCCCACGCAAACTTAATCGCGTCTTGCTTAAAGTAATCGCCAAAGCTGAAGTTACCTAACATTTCAAAAAATGTATGGTGGCGAGCAGTGTAGCCTACGTTTTCTAAATCGTTATGCTTACCGCCAGCACGTACACAGCGCTGCGAACTTGTCGCACGTGTATAAGGGCGGCTTTCTGCGCCTAAAAATACATCTTTAAATTGCACCATGCCGGCATTATTAAATAACAACGTGGCATCGTTACCCGGTATAAGCGAGCTAGAAGGTACTATTTGATGTTGCTTGCTGGCAAAAAAGTCTAAAAACTGTTGCCTAATTTGTGCGGTAGTCATGTGCTGCATTTGAAAGTCTCACCTGTATTTACTGTGCTTGCATTGCAAAATTAATTTCATCGTAGCTAAAACCCCGATACATTAAGTAGCGCACGCGCTTAGCTTTATCTTTGTAATCGAGATCTGGCGGTGTATTCGAATATTTTTTATTGTACGCATCCTGCGCAAGCTCAAACCAATCTATTTCAAGCTCTTCAACTACCATTTCAAGTAGCGAACGATCAATCCCTTTGCCCATAGCTTCGCTTTGTATTCGCTTAAGCCCGTGGCATTTAAATATGTGTTTTCTTACAAAGCCTTCACAGTATCGCTGCTCGTTAATAAAATTGTGCTTTTCGCACCAATCAAGCAGCGTTTCAATAAACTCTTCTGTCGCTTCTTTTTGCTGTAATTTGAGCGTTAACTCACGACGCGAATATTCTTGGCGCCCTAGTAACCAAAGTACATAGTTTTTTAGTTTTTGCTTTAATTTATCATCCATTAAGCGTCAAAACGTCCGCTTGTTTCACTGCTAAGTGGCTTAACATTAATGTCGTCACTTAATGGTACAACAGGCATAAAAATGGCTTGATAAGATACAAAAAAGCTAATGTAGCAAATCGGCATTAAAATCAACAGTGGTAAGAACGATAAGAACATCGAAAGCGCCATAAATAATGCGCAAATAAGGCCAAAAACGCCAAGTGGCAAAATATTATGATAAAACACCATTAACGACTTTTTAAGCGCCGTTAAAATGCGTGTTTCTTTACTAAAATAAACAAGTGGCACAGCGTACGCAAATGCCGTTAAATAAATTAGCATTGCCATAAAAAATAAAATTACATTCGCGCCCGAAATACTCTCAAGCATTTGCTCAAGTGCTACGTTTGGATCAAGTCCTGGTTGGCTCATAACAGCCACTGCATCGGCAAATAAGCCATTAGCAAGTAACGCCATTAAAATACCCGCACCCATTTGATAAAGTGCTAAACGTAATAACCCTAAACGATTTCCCTTAGCCGTAAATGGCTTGAGAATATCGGCTAGCATAATTTTTCCGCCCTGTTGCTTACTAAGCACCGCTTGGTAAAACCCTGCGGTTAAAAATGGCGTAGCGAGTGCTGCTACTACTTGCAGCAGCGGTAAAAATAAAGACAGCAGCCCTACAATGCCAATAAATAAATGCATAAAAATAAAGGTTGCTGGCTGGGTTTTAAAAATAAGCCATCCGGCTTTTAACCACTTTAGCCCTGCATCGGCTTTAAAAATTCGTAATTGTGTAGACATACTTGCTCTTAATTTAAAACGAAACACGCCAAGTATAACTTGGCGTGAGGGGGGATTAATAGACGAAACGTAATTAAATGATTAAGGTTTTTTAATTTTCTTAATATCTAACATATGCGCGCCATGCTTAATTTTTGTTTCTAGGTACGATTTATTACCCGCAACACCCGCTTTAATGTGCGCATGCGTGCCCACAACCGAGTCAACATTAATACCGGCATCTTTTAATGCATTAAGCTTTTTAGGATTATTAGTCATTAATTTAACGTGACTTAAATTAAGCGCATTGAGCATTAATACTGCATCCGAAAAGTCACGTAAATCATCAGCAAAGCCTAAATGATTATTAGCCTCGTAGGTGTTCATACCTTGCGATTGCAATACGTAAGCGTCTATTTTGTTGTATAAACCAATGCCACGGCCTTCTTGGCGTAAATACAATAAAATACCGCCTTGCTCGTGCATCATTTCAATACATTCATTTAGCTGCTCGCCGCAATCACAACGCGATGAGTAAAATACATCGCCCGTTAAGCATTCTGAATGCATACGAATTAGCGGTACATCTTGCTCTGTATCGGCGTTGTTAAACACCATAGCAATATGTTCTTTACTATCTTTTAAATCAGTAAATGAGATTATTTCTGCAGGGATATCACTATTTCTGCCAACTTTAAGCTGGACTCTTGCTCTTACTTGCGCCACGACAAATCCAAATATTTAAATAACTACGACACGACAATAAAGTGATAGTATCACAAAATAGGATAAATACACCGTAGTACAAGACTGTTTATGGCAAATATATGGCGACGACAGGCGTTATTTTCAAGAGAAGTGAAAGAATTGTTGTAGCCTCTAACGTCTAATGTAGGCGGGAGTTTACCTCGCGCTTTATAAAGTTAATTTAAGCTTCCAACTCAACGCCATCACGTAGAGCGAGCGAAGCGACACCCGACAAAATGGTTATAACTCAAGTGCAGCTCCACTTTAAAATTAATAGCTACCAAAAGCTTGTTAAAGCTTATGCCTTAAATTTTAGCGAGTATTTTATCGCTAGCCGCTTCTATTAAATCGAGCACATTTTCAAAGCCATCATCGCCGCCGTAATAGGGATCGGGAATAGCGCTTTGGGCTTGCTCGCCATATTCTAAAAACAGCGCTAATTTGTACTGTAGATGCTCAGGGCACTGGGCTTTTAAATCAGCTAAGTTTTGCGTATCGGCCGCTAAAATTAAATCAAACTCAGTAAAGTCGCTTGTACGTACTTTACGTGAATAAATACCTTTAAAGCTGTAACCGCGCTTCTCCCCTGCTGCCATTGAGCGACTATCAGGCGTTTTACCTTCGTGATAGCCAATAGTGCCTGCCGAATCAACGTTAACGTTAACGCCTAGCTTTTTAACGCGGGCTTTTAATACCGCCTCTGCGGTTGGCGAGCGGCAAATATTACCTAAACACACTATGAGTACTTTTTTCATTAAGGCTCCTCCAACTAATTTAAAAACCTAAGTTTTAAAACTGTTTTAAAATGCTTTCATCGTAATCTTCAACATTAAGCGTTACGTTATGTTGCGCTGCAACAGATTCAAGCTCAGCTTGTTTAATGGCTAAATCGTCCATGGTGATTAGATTATCGTCTAGCTGCCACAATAACCGAGAGCCCGCGTAGCTATAATGAATCGCTAATAACGCATCGGCATTACCTTCACGGCCAGCGGCTTTTAACTTAGCCATTTTACGGGTTATTTTATTAAGTGCTTTTTTAAGCTCCCACACATAAACAACTTCTGTCATAAACGTATGTGTACGGTATTTATTAAGTAACCACGCAAGCCCAACGCTTGTAATAGCAACGCCTATTAAGTTCCAATGAAAGTGGCTACCACTTTCATCAGGAAATAAAGCAATCAGCGTTTGCGATATAGCCAAGCTGCCTACAGCCAAACCAATACCGCATCCTGCAATAACACGGTTTAAATGTTTACGGTAACGCGCTTTATTTATTTCAATGAGTTGCATAACAGCCTAAAAAGTTAATAAGTAAAAGAATGCGAATGGCTATTGTAACTAAACCCCACATTTTTTATAAAATTATTTCACCCCTTTTTGATTTGCCACCCGTTATAGCTTTGAAAACACCCTAATTGTAGTGGTCAATAAAATTTGGAGCGGCTTATGCACACACTTGAAGTACCTAACAACCCAGTATTTATTAAAACATCGACTGCCGTTATTGGCGGCGCCGCAATGACCTTTGCAGCTTTTGCGTTTATGCAATATTTAATAAGTGGCGAGCAACGCGCACCGGTTAAACCAGGGGGCGATATTATAGTAGAGATTTTTCAGGCACCTGAGGATTCAAAAGTCAGGCATATACAAAAAATACAGCCGCCACCGCCAATGCCTAAAGTGCCGCAAAAAGCTCCACCGCTTGATACATCAGCCGATCCTGTGTTGGCAATTAGCGACCTTACGCCAGTTACAATTGACGATTTTGGTGGCGACATTAACAATACCATTAATCGCCCTACAGGGGATGCAACACCCATAGTGCGCATAAACCCTAAATACCCAACTACAGCCGCGCGCGATGGTATTGAAGGTTGGGTACAACTAAGCTTTAGTATTTCGCCCACCGGTGAAGTAATCGACCCAGTAGTTATTAACGCCGAGCCAAAACGTACCTTTGACCGCGAAGCAATAAGAGCCATTAAACGCTGGAAATATCGCCCCAAAGTAATTGAAGGTGTGGCACAATTACAAACAGGTCAAACTGTACAGCTCGATTTTAAATTAGATAACTCTATTTAACGGACTAAACGCCTATGCAACTAAGTATTAAGTCATGGTTATTTGAAACGCCAAGCAAGGACTGCATGGCAAGTTACGCAAAAAGTGGCGACAATCGTTACTTAGAGCAGCTTATAGCCCTCTACAGTAACGACTTATACCACTACCTTGTTACGCAATCTAATACGCATTTAGCATACGACGTAAGCCAACAAACATGGCTAAAAGTAATCGAAAAACGCCACCTTTACCAAGCACAAACCACACCCAAAGCGTGGTTATTTAAACTTGCCCGCAACACACTCATTGACGAATACCGCAGGCAACAGCACTTTGTAGAGCTTGACGAAAACACGCATTTAGCAGCACAAAATGATAAAAGCGAAAGTGGCTTAACTATAGGCAGCTCAAACATAAGTTACGACGCGTTCGACGCCGCCCTAAAACAACTTAGCTTTGTACAGCGCGAAGCCGTAACCTTGCAACAAGAAGGCTTTTCGCTTGCCGACATAGAACTTATAACGCAAAGCAGCCTTGAGACCATTAAAACAAGGCTGCGCTACGCCAAGCAACACCTTAAACGTTTATTAGGAGCAAACAATGAACAAGCCTGATGAGCCGTTTGATCAAAAGCTCACACAACACTACAAAGAGCGAAAAGAGCGCATAACACTTACAAGCGATCAACAAAAAGCGCTACTTAATACAGCCACGCACACAAAGCCTAAAAAGCCCACAAGGTTTAGTTTTACGCTACAGCTAACCAGCCTTGCCTGCGCACTCGGTGTGTTCGCCTTTATTGTGTTTGATAATAACAACGTAATAAATACTGAGCCTAAAACCGTGCTTAATAGCGTATTTAACACTATAGACATTCACGACTATTCAATTATTAAAACACACGAAATAAATCAAGCAGGTAGCTACGCAAGCACCTTTACAGAGCAAAAACACGCACTCGATAGCCAATTAGCTAACGATTTACGCCGCCACCAACAACGCCACATAGAATACGGCACGCTCGTAAAGGTAGATAACGACTGGTACATAGCCAGCTGTAATGACGAGGTACTAGTACAAATTAAGCAGTCATTATTGAGAGATTTAAAAGGTAAACACGCGGTAGAAAGTAATATAAACAAAGGTGATATGCTGGCTATGGCGCATAACGGCAGAGGGCAAATTATTGCGCTTAAACATGCGGGAGCTGGGGTTAGGCAATGTGGGGCTTAGGTTAGTTTGGCTCAGTTAAGGTGGGTGGTAATTTAGATAAATATTACCACCGAGAACACAGAGGCGCTACGCGCTGCACAAAGATAGTTGACTATCGCCCATGTAATCTAATGGTGAGGAAAGCTCTATAAAATCACGATATTGCTCTTTAGTAATTTTGTTGTATTCATCTTTGATATAAATTGTATTAGCTCAAATCTAAACTAACAGTCACCATTAGAAAAATGGGTAACTGTCAGATCAAGTCTGAGCTAGTACAGCTTAATAAATCTCTGTTAATGATTACTGCTTTAAAAGTCGCTTTTCTGGATTGTTTAAGTACTTTAAGCCAATGGTAACTATGCGTGTATGTACCATTGTTATAACGCGTATTTGCACATTACCAATAACAACAATATCGCCTTTACTGACTTCTCCTGAAAGCTTTTGGTTGATCACTTCTTCCAAGCTTATCTCTTCTGGGGCGTCTATGTGCATGTGGTAAGAGTAAAATATATCGCCTACCAACGTTACCCCTTTCACTTTAAGTTCGTTGTGCGCTAAGTGGCTATCTTGGTGGTTTGTTTTATCGGTTGCTGTAAAAACTAAATCAACAAAAGGTCTGTTATCTGGTTTTAAAACAACAAATAAATGGTCATTTGGTTTTAACTTAGTTGAACCCCGTGGCGGTATGATTGACGGACCTCGTGTGATCATAGCAACAACTACACTTTCAGGAAGTGCAGCATGTGACAAGCTGCGCCCAGAAACCCGAGAAACGTCACTTAAAGTGTATTCTACAATTTCTATATCAATATCGTTTAGTGCTGTGATTTCGAGCGTTGCAGCAGCCAAATCAGGTGGCGGCTCTACTAAATTTAGTTTTTTAGCCATCCACGGCATTGTTGAGCCCTGTAACGTGGCTGAAATTAACACCACGAAAAAAACAACATTAAAAATAAGTTCAGCCCCTGAAAGGCCAAATAATAATGGGAATATAGCTAAAATAATGGGTACTGAGCCTCTAAGGCCAACCCAAGATACAAATAAGGTTTCGCGATTATTAAAGCCAAACAGTTTTAAAATAGGCGCTACCGCTAATGGGCGAGCAACAAAAATGAGTGCCAATGCAATAAGCAATCCTTCTAGCCATACATCAACCAACGACGATGGGTTAATAAGAAGTCCTAATACAACAAACATGGTTATTTGCCCAAGCCATGCTAAGCCGTCATGAAACAGAAAAATACCGCGTTTATATACAAATTTACTGTTCCCTAAAATAACACCCGTTATAAATACAGCTAAAAATCCACTGCCGCCGAGCGTTGCAGAAAGGCCAAATGAAAGCAGTCCAAATGCGGTTACCATCACTAAATACAAACCCGATGCATTTAGTTTAATGCGATTAATAAACCAAACCGATATTTTACCAATTAAAAGACCACAAATAGCGCCAACACCCATTTGTTGAGCAAATAACTGTAGTAAACCCAGCCCTACTGGCATGTCATTAACGAGCATTTCGAGCAAACCAACCGTTAGAAAAATAGCCATTGGATCGTTCGAGGCACTTTCTATTTCAAGGGTCGATTTAAGCTTTTTATTCAAGTGAATACCCGCACTTCGTAAAAGTGCAAACACGGCTGCGGCATCTGTAGAACCAACAATGGCGCCCAGTAATACACCTTGTAATATGGGTAGGTCTAAAATATAAGTGGCCACAAGGCCTGTAATTACAGCGGTAAATAACACACCGATGGTTGCTAAAGCAGACGCGGGTTTCCACACTTGTTTAATTGAACTGGTGGGCGTTTGTAAGCCACCATCAAATAGAATAATAGCAAGCGCTAGAGTACCCAGAGCATGTGCGGCCTCTGCGTTGTCGAATGAAATACCTGCAATACCATCTTCACCTGCGAGCATACCTACAAGTAAAAATAGCACCAGCACCGGTAAGCCAACGCGTGCAGATAACTTGCTCGAGATCACTCCAAGTAAAATTAAAATGGCACTAACGAGAATGATATTATCAATTACAAACATAGTGTGGGTTTACAGCCTTATATGAGTTAAAAAGTAAGAATTTATAGCTACCAAAAAGCTTAAAGCTCATGCTATACAATAACCTAAAAAATATAAATACGGGTACTTAAGTCAATATTTAAATTGTTTATTTAATAGCTAGAGCGTCGTTAAGCTTGGTATTACTAGCCTCGGTCTTAATTTAAAAACAAAAAAGCCTGCAATAAGCAGGCTTTTGACTATTTAAGCAATCGTATTTTATAAAACAATAATGCTTGTTATTAAGTACGCTATAAACGTAAGGCCGCCACCAAATAAGGCATATGGTAGCTGCGTTTTAACGTGGGTGAGTAAGTCACATCCAGATGCAATAGCCGATACCGCGCTGGTGTCGGATATAGGCGAGCAGTGATCGCCAAATATACCACCACCTAAAATAGCACCTACCACAAGCGATGGCGGTAAACCTAGCGCTTGAATAAGTGGCACGCCAATTGGGATTAATATGGCAAACGTGCCCCACGATGTACCCGTAGTAAACGACATAACTGCGCCGGTTAAAAACAGCACCGGTACTATTAAGTAAATAGGTAGGTAGTCGCCAACAAGCGATGCTACAAATACACCAGTGCCAAGCTCTTTAAGACTTGCGCCAAGTGTAAGCGAAAGCAGTACAATGGCGACTAATGGCATTAATTCGCCCATACCTTTAAAACCGGTATCAACTAATTGATGATGCGTAAATTTACGTGAGCCAATCATTAAAAAGTAAGCGACAACAATGGCTAAAACCGTTGCATATAATACTGATTTAGAGCCGCTGCCCTCGGCTAGTACACCATTTCCGGTGTAATACATAAAGCCAACCATGCTGGTAATAAGCGTAATAAGCGGGATTAACATGTAACGCGCTTTAGAGCCTTTTACTTCTTCTTTTAAGTCAGTTGTTTGAAGCTCTAGTTTTTCTTCGGCTTCTTTCATTGGGCCATGCACTTTATCAAACGCGATGGTATAAAAAACAATGGTAAGGGTAATTATGGCGTAAAAGTTATACCCAACGCTGCCCCACAACACCGATACAGCCGACTCACCTAGCTCGTAGTTACCTAATAAACCAAGTACAAATGCACCCCAGCCATTAAGTAGTATTAAAATACACACTGGCGCACTGGTGCTATCAATAATGTACGCTAGGCGCGCTCGGCTCATTTTAAATTTGTCGAATAAGCCACGCGATAAAATCCCTGAGGTGAGTACGCTCAAGTTAGATTCTATAAACACCGCAATGCCGGTAAACATGGTTAAAAATCCCACTTGGCGCTTACTTTTTGCAATACCTTTGTTCATTAGCATATTAACCGTTGCTGCAACGCCGCCAGATTCGCGAATGTAGGCAAGCAAGGCACCAATTAAAATACTAAATATTAATATGCGTGTATTACCTGGCGAGCTGGCAACCGAAATAATACGTTCAATGGTATTTAAAAAAGTGTCAAACAAGCTATTACCTTCGCCCTGAAAGGCGAGTAAAAACTCAGAAGAAGCAACAGCAACAAGTAGCGCCATAATCACTTCTTTTCGCCAAAACACGATAGCAATCGCAATTAGCGGCGGTAAAATAGAATACCAATGCATAAAAAGTTAACCTTAATTATTAGCGAGCCACTCTCGCTTTGTACGCGTTTTATCGCTTATTTGTTAAGCCTAGCAGCATAAACTGGCTTAGATTTGTAAACCGCTTAGCTTAATGGATTGCCTTACTCAAGTCACCTGTAAATAAATCACTTAGAGTAATGCTGTTAGTACGTTTTAACCTATACGATAGCTTATTGATTTAGTAGCCCTTCATAAATAAGCGACACTACCGATCCGTACTGCGCGGTTTCAAATTGTTTACCTGTAAATTCGTAACGTTTTAGCGAGCCTTTAATTGCGCTATGGCGAGCATTAGTAAGTAAAACAATAGCCAAGTCGTAAGCGGGGTCTATTACGGTTACTGTGCCTGTCCAACCGGTGTGGCCATAAGCCTGCGCGCTTGCATAAGGGCCAAAGTGCCAACGCCTTGCTTGGTTATTACCGGCAAGCCTAAAGCCAAGCCCGTAGGTTTCATCGCTTGATTGCGGCGTTAAAAATTGCGCTAAAGCGCTTGCACTAAATAATTGTTCATCGCCGTAGCCGCCATTATTTAGTAATAGCTGGCAAAGCACGGCTAAGTCGTGAGCGTTACTAAACAACCCTGCATGCCCTGCTACGCCATCAAGTGAGTAGTAAGCGCGCTCATCATGCACTTGGCCTTGTAAAACAGTGGTACGAACATTATCAAACTTAATGCGCCCGTCTCGTGTGTTGCCGCTAAGCTCAGTGGCTGCAAATTGCTGCGGCTTAAAGCCTTTTTTAAGTGGATTAAATAACGTGTTAGTTAATTTTAATGGCGCGTACACTTGCTGCTCTAGGTATTCGTCAAGGGGCTGCCCAGTTATGCGCTCAATGAGTACGCCTAAAATCATGTAATCAATATCTGAGTAAACATGCTGCCCAGATGATTTACTACTAAAAGGCACGCTGGTAAGTAATAGCTGTTTGGTGGTTTTACTGTTTTGCGAATAAAACGCGTCGCCGTAGCTGCCATCTTTACGATGAAAGTCAAATACTGGCGGGTATCCAGCGCTGTGTGTGAGTAAGTCTTTTACTGTGCGCTTTGCTCGCCCTTCACCTTTATATTCGCTTAGGTAGCTTTGTACGGGTTTATTAATATTTAATAACCCTTCGCTTACTAATTTCATAAGTGCAAAGTTTGTGGCAAATATTTTGGTGTTTGAGGCAAGATCAAACAAAGTATTAGTTTGCATGGGCTCTGGGCGTAGTAGCATTAAATCACTTTGCTGGTATTGCTTTGCATCGCCATAGGCGGTTAATTTTATTAGCTCGCCATTTTTAACAACTGCCAATACAGCACCAGGAAAACCTGCTTTTACATCGCGTTCAATTAATGCGTCTACTTCATTAAAATCTATATGCTTTTTTGGTTCATCGCTTAAAGTAGGAAATGCAAAACGCAGCGTTAAACTTGCGCCAGCAGGGAGAATATTTTCAACTTTAAAGGTATTAACACCGTTGTGAGTATTTTTTGCCAAACTGTAATTGTATAAGGTGTTGGCGCTTAGTTGGTTAACGTCGAGCTTTTTATTATTAATGTAAATATCGGCGCTTTGTGCGTTATGGTTTTGTATTAATAATTGCCCGCGCCCTTTGTAAGCTTTAAACGTTCCTCGGTTATTTACATAAAACCGGCTACTTGGATTTACCTCAGGAAACGTTACAACCACTTGTGCATTAGGCAGCTCTACAAGTTGGCTCTTTGTAAGTGGTAGCACCGAGCTAATAGGCTCCGGTGGTGTACTACAACCCACAATAATAAAGCTCAATGCCGCTATAAATGCTTGTTTGATATAACCACACCTTTGATTTTTTACAGCAATAAACATGCTTAGCCCTTATTTATATAACAAGTAAGGCGCTCTTTGCGCTTTAAATTGCGCAAGCCCCGCCTGCCAGCTTTGTTTTATTTGCGCTTCTGATTGCCCTGCTTCAATAGCTAAGCGCAATTTATTAGTACCCGCTAGTTTATCCATAAAGTCAGCGCGCTCAAAAAGCGAGATGTTATTTTTAGTAAGCTTCGTGTACGCATTTATTAAGTAAGTTAAATTTAAACCTGTGATATTTGCTTGTCTTAAATCGAGCCCTTGCACGGTTTGGTTTTTAAATTTAGGGTTTAAAGCAGCGCCTTTAATTGCGCGCGGTGTAAAATTAAAATCACCTAATGCTACTGGCGAATAGCCAATTACTTGAAATGCAAAGTCGGTGCCTCTACCAATGCTAATAGGCGTTGCTTCAAAAAAGCAAAGTGATGGGTAAAGCGCAATGGCTTGATCGTTAGGTAAGTTAGGGCTGGGTTTTACAGGCAAGCTGTAAGTACTTTTGCGAGTGTAATGCTCAACAGGGATCACCGTTAATTTTAAATCGGCCGCTTTATTGATCCAACCCTCGCCCTTGATCATTTTGGCAAGTTCGCCAACGGTCATGCCGTGTAAAACAGGAATTGGGTGCATGCCTACAAACGATTTAAATTCTGACTCTAATATTGGCCCATCAACGTAGGCAATATTTGGATTGGGCCTATCGAGTACTAAAAATTCTATCCCCTGCTCTGCAGCGACTTCCATCATGTAGTGCATAGAGCTTATGTAGGTATAAAAACGCACTCCCACATCTTGAATGTCAAAAATAATGACATCAACATCGGCTAAAGCAGCTTGGCTTGGTTTTTTATTTTTACCGTAAATAGAAATAAGCGGAATACCAGTTTTACCATCAACAGCATTTTTCACATGGGCGCCCGCATCGTGATCGCCACGAAAGCCATGCTCAGGTGCAAAAATTTTAGTTATGTTTATGTTTTTAGTCAGTAGAGTATCTACTAAGTGAGTTTCCCCTACGCTTGATGTTTGATTAACGACTAGCCCTACACGTTTATTTTTTAACTGCGGTAAATATTTAGCATATTGCTGCGCACCTACTACAAGTGAGTTATTAGCTTCGTTGGCTTGCACACTTGCAATAAAAATGGCGCTAAAAATAAAAAACAACGTAATAAATAGGGTTTTAAACATACTGCAATATCCTTTTAAATAAGGCGTTTAAAATAACATAGGTAATAATAAAGAGCAGCTTTAGAAAGGGGTTAAGTGGGCTTAGATATAGTGATTAGATATAGCCATTAGAAGCTGGCGCTTCTCACGCGAGCAAGCTCTGCGGCTACAGGAGTGGTAGTTTACACTTCACTTTATTTTAGGCACAAAAAAACCGACTTAATGTCGGCTTATTTATGAAAGTGGTGGGCGCAGGAGGATTCGAACCTCCGACCGCTCGGTTCGTAGCCGAGTACTCTATCCAGCTGAGCTATGCACCCACTTTCATAGATTGCTTATTTAAACTCTAAGCAGAGCGTATTAATTCAGGCATAAAAAAACCGATTTCCATCGGTTTATTTTTCTTACACTTAAAAGTGTATGAAAACATGAAAGTGGTGGGCGCAGGAGGATTCGAACCTCCGACCGCTCGGTTCGTAGCCGAGTACTCTATCCAGCTGAGCTATGCACCCACTTTCATTTTTACTATTACTTGTTTTTACTCTAAGTGAGAGTTTTACTTATTTATACTCTAAGTAGAGTTTATAAAGTGGTGGGCGCAGGAGGATTCGAACCTCCGACCGCTCGGTTCGTAGCCGAGTACTCTATCCAGCTGAGCTATGCACCCACTTTATAGTTTGCTTATTTAGACTCTAAGCGAGTTATTAAAGTATGGTGGGCGCAGGAGGATTCGAACCTCCGACCGCTCGGTTCGTAGCCGAGTACTCTATCCAGCTGAGCTATGCACCCATACTTTAAAATTTTACAAAACACGCCATTAAAAGAAATGGTGGAGAGGGAGGGATTCGAACCCTCGATAGAGCTACAAACTCTATACTCCCTTAGCAGGGGAGCTCCTTCGGCCACTCGGACACCTCTCCGTCTTGTGGGGCGTATAATAAAGATTTCAGAAAATATGTCAAACACTTTTCTACCAAAAACGACTATATGGTTACAGATTGCACATATGCTTGGTTTAAAAGTGTAATTAGTTTGAAATTTAAGCGGGTTACGTATTTTTATTTGAAGGATTAACACCTAGCACGGGAACTAAGTCATCAGTTAACTGAGCCAAATACTGTTCTTGATAACCTAATTGTTGAAATTCAGCGATACAAGCACGGTAGTAAGCGTTTCGTTCTTGCTCTGATGTGCATTCTTCTGATAAATCATCTACTCGTTTGTCTTTCATACTATTATTCTAAGTCCTTTAAGAATCTATATTTAACTGCTAAATACCAGCAGTGTAAATTTCGTGCGTATTCTAGCTAAAACCTTTGTACAAACACAACATATGTTTAAAAAACAATCATACTAAAAAGTTATAGCACTGTTAGTTTTAATATTAAAAACTTCCAATAACAATAAGTTAGTGAAGCTGAATTGCACATTAATCAGCACTAATAATTACCTTTAATTTTTAGTGTAGTACTTATTAATTAAAACACTAATTATAAGTAAAAAAACGCCGCTATTAAGCGGCGTTTATTAACTTACTTTGTTTTACTAAAGCTTAGTCAGCTTGTGGACGCATATGCGGGAACAAAATAACGTCTTTAATTGTTGATGAATCAGTAAACAACATTACTAAACGGTCAATACCAATACCTTCACCAGCCGTTGGCGGTAAGCCGTACTCTAGTGCGCGTATGTAGTCTTCGTCGTAGTGCATTGCTTCATCATCGCCTGCGTCTTTCTCTTCAACTTGACGAGTAAAGCGCTCAGCTTGGTCCTGTGCATCGTTAAGCTCAGAGAAACCATTTGCAAGTTCACGGCCGCCAACAAAAAACTCAAAACGGTCGGTAACAAATGGGTTTTCGTCGTTACGGCGTGCAAGTGGTGATACTTCCCACGGGTAACCAGTAATAAACGTAGGTTGAATAAGCATGTGCTCTGCTGTTTCTTCAAATATTTCACAAAGAAACTTACCTGGGCCCCAAACACAGTTTTCAGGAATTTTAACGTGCACTTGTTTAGCGTACGCTTTTAACTCTTCAAAATGGTTTTCTGGGTCGTTAAATACCGCAGCATCAAACTCAGGGTTATATTTTAAGATAGCATCCGCCATACTTAAACGTGTAAACGGTTGGCCAAAGTCGTATTCAACTGAATCGATAACTTCGCCGTTTTCGTCCTTAGTTGTATTAACTACAATTGCACTACCTAGTACGTTTTCTGCAACAGTACGTAGCATGTCTTCGGTAATGTTCATCAGGTCGATGTAATCAGCGTATGCTTGGTAAAATTCAATCATTGTAAATTCTGGGTTGTGGCGTGTAGATAACCCTTCGTTACGGAAGTTACGGTTAATTTCAAATACACGATCAAAACCACCTACCACTAAGCGCTTTAAGTAAAGCTCTGGCGCTATACGTAGGTACATGTCGATATCAAGCGCGTTATGGTGAGTTACAAACGGACGCGCAGATGCACCACCAGGTATAACCTGTAGCATAGGTGTTTCTACTTCCATAAAGTCACGGTCTGCTAAAAAGCGACGAATGCCTTCAACTACTTGTGAGCGAATGCGGAATGTTTCGCGCGTTGCTTCGTTAGTAATTAAGTCAACATAACGTTGGCGGTACTTTGTTTCTTGATCTGATAAGCCATGGAATTTTTCAGGTAACGGACGAAGTGACTTAGTTAGTAATTGATACTCAGTCATTTCTACGTATAAATCGCCTTTACCCGATTTATTTAACGCACCTTTAACACCTATAATATCGCCAGTGTCTAGCTGACCATATTTTTCTTTAAGGTCTTTTTGAACATCTTTAGATGCATACGCTTGTACACGACCTTTCATGTCTTGAATTACAAAAAACGGTCCACGCTTTGCTAAAATACGTCCAGCAATAGACACAACTTCTTGTAGTTCAACTAATTCTTCTTTGCTCTTATCACCAAACTGGGCTTGCAAATCAGCCGTGTAATGCTCACGACGGAATTGGTTTGGATGACCGTTGGCTGGGCAATTTTCGCGTATCGCGTCTAACTTGCCGCGACGCTCAGCGATTAACTTGTTTTCGTCTTGGATTTTATCAGTCATTTTTTAGCTCTTTATTAGCTTGGTGGTTATAGGCCAGATTTAAGGCTGGCTTCAATAAATTTATCTAAGTTACCGTCAAGTACCGATTGGGTATTGCGGTTTTCAACGCCTGTACGTAAATCTTTAATACGTGCGTCATCAAGTACGTATGAACGTATTTGGCTACCCCACCCTATATCAGATTTAGCGTCTTCTTGCGTTTGTTTTTCAGCATTTTGCTGCTGTAGCTCAAGCTCAAATAATTTAGCTTTTAACTGCTTCATCGCTTGGGCTTTATTTTTATGCTGTGAACGCTCGTTTTGACACTGCACTACGGTATTGGTTGGTACGTGAGTAATACGAACCGCCGATTCGGTGGTATTAACGTGCTGACCACCCGCGCCTGATGCACGGTAAACGTCTATACGTAGGTCTGACGGATTAATATCAATTTCAATATTATCGTCAATCTCTGGGTATACAAACGCAGAAGCAAATGAGGTATGACGACGACCACTTGAGTCAAACGGGCTTTTACGCACTAAACGGTGAACGCCTGTTTCTGTACGTAACCAACCGTAAGCGTATTCGCCAACAAAGCGAACTGTTGCGCCTTTAATACCGGCAACATCACCGTCAGTTGCTTCAACTAGCTCAACTTTAAAGCCTTTAGCCTCGCCCCAACGTAAATACATACGAAGTAGAATGTTACACCAGTCTTGTGCTTCAGTGCCGCCAGAACCCGATTGTAAATCAAGGTACGCATCGTTTGAGTCATGAGGACCTGAAAACATACGACGAAACTCTAAACCTTCTAACTGCTCGTTTAGATCGCTAAGTTCGCTTTGTGCTTCATCAAAGGTATCTTGATCTTCGGCTTCTACAGCAAGTTCAAGTAGACCTTCAACGTCGTCAGTACCGGCTACAAGGTTGTCGATTGTTTCAACAACAGCCTCTAATGCTGATTTTTCACGGCCAAGCGCTTGTGCGCGTTCAGGCTCATTCCATACGGCTGAATCTTCAAGTTCGGCGTTAACTTCTTCTAGGCGTTCTTGTTTAAGAGCGTAGTCAAAGGTACCCCCGAAGCAATTCAGTACGTTCGCGAATTTCCTTGATTTGGTTAATCACAGGATTCACTTCAAACATGTACATCACTCCAAAATGGCTAGGTAATTGCGCCCCTTTACATGGGATTTTCGCAACAAATTATCGTCAAATGATAAAAACGCCCGATTTTAACAAAAAACCGCGCGCTTTATTAGCCTTTTATGCATGATTTGTGCATATTTTTTAGTGCACTTTTTCAAGCTCTCTAACTATTAATTGCAGCGTAAATTTACCTCTAAACTCATTTATATCGAGTTGATAGGCTACTTTTACAAACTTCGCTTCTGTGTCGGGCCATTCTTTTACATCAATACCAAAGGCAATGGCGTCAACTAATCGCCCTGATTGATGCTTTAGCACCAGCTTTAAATGCTTTTCGCCGACTATGCGCTGCTGTATTACTTCAAAGGTGTGCTCAAACACCGGCTCAGGAAATTGCTGCCCCCACGGGCCCGATTGCTTTAATAGCTGAGCAAACTCCATCGTAAAGCAGTCGTTTGGCAGCTCACCGTCGGTAAATACAATACAGCGCTTACTTTCTTCACTCAGTTGCGCACTCACTGCAGCATCAAATGCCTTTTTAAAGTCGTTAAAGTGTTGCTCATTAATACTTAAACCAGCGGCCATTGCGTGGCCACCAAATTTATTAATTAAGTGTGGCTCAGCAGTATTAAGCCCTTCGAGTAAGTCGCGCATGTGCAACCCTTCTATAGAGCGGCACGAACCTTTTATTTCACCATTTTCGCCACCAGCAAATATAACGGTTGGTCGGTGGTACTTTTCTTTTAAGCGACCAGCCAAAATACCAATAACACCTTGGTGCCAATCGTCTTGAAACAAGCAGATTGCATCAGGGACGTTATCGTCGCTAAATGCGAGTCTATCAAGCACGGCTTGCGCCTCGGCTTGCATGCCTTGTTCTATTTCGCGCCTTGCAAAGTTTAAGCTATCGAGCTCGCTGGCAATACTACGTGCTTGGTTTATATCGGTGCTAAGTAAGCATGCTATACCCAAACTCATGTCGTCTAATCGCCCTGCTGCATTTAAACGCGGGGCAAGTGAAAAGCCAAAGTCGCTTGCGCTTAAGCGCGCAGCATTGCGGTTAGCCACTTCAATAAGCGCGGTGATGCCAGGGCGTGTTTTACCACTGCGAATACGTGCTAAACCTTGATGTACTAAGGTGCGGTTATTTGCATCAAGTGCGACCACGTCAGCAACCGTACCAAGCGCTACAATGTCGAGCAAGTTAGCTAAATTAGGCGGCGGTTGCTGCTCAAAATAACCAAGGTCTCGCATTACGCTTCTCAGTGCTATTAGTAAGTAAAAAGCAACGCCAACGCCTGCTATAGATTTAGACGGGAAGTTACATTCGTGCCTATTTGGATTTACTATTGCATCGGCATTTGGCAGCTGCTCACCTTGTAAGTGATGATCTGTTACCAGCACTTTAATACCAACCGCTTTTAAAATATCAATACCAGCAATACACGATATGCCGTTATCTACGGTGATCACTAAATCAGGCTTTATTTGTACTATTTGCTCTGCAAGTGCGGGGCTTAAACCATAACCTAAGCTAAACCGGTCAGGAATTAAGTAATCTAAATGCTTAAAGCCAAACATCTCAAGGCCTTGCATTAATGTTGCAGTACTTGTTGCGCCATCAGCATCAAAATCGCCGACTATTAATATTTGGCTTTGCGCTTTTAATGCTTCAATTAATAAATCGCTGGCTTTGTCGATATCTTTAAACAATTTAAAGTCGTGAAGCGTAGCTACGCTGTTATTTAGCTCGTCGGCATTAAATACATTGCGGTTAGCATAAATTTGTTTAATTACAGGGTGTAAATTACTCGGTAGATGCGAGTCGTCAACGTTTTCACGCGCAATGATCAATTTTTTCATGCAGAGTTTTAACTTATTGGGTCGTATTAAAAAGACAAAAAAAGGCCATTAAGGCCTTTTTATTAGCTATAAAACGTATTACGACGCTTTGTTAGCATCTAATGCTGCTTTTAGTGCTGCTGCTGGCTGGTAACCTGGGATCATCGTACCATCTTCTAAAATAATGGCAGGTGTGCCGCTAATACCAAAGCTTTGACCAAGCTGGTAATGCTCTGCAACCGGTGCGCTACAGCCTGCAACTACTTTAGTGCTTGTACCCGACTTAGCTTCTGTTAGTGCTTCTTGCTGATCGCGTGCACACCATACATTCATTAAATCTGCGTAGCCTGAACCTTGTAAGCCACCACGTGGAAACGCAAGGTACTTAACGGTAATACCCGCATCAAGTAAATCGTCTAACTCGCGATGTAATTTACGACAGTAACCACAGCTAATGTCGGTAAATACGGTAATACTGTGTTTTTCGTTTGGTGCTTTGTACACAATCATCGAATCTTCGTATTCTTTAATGCCCTCAACACGCACGCCGTTTAATGCTTGCTCTGTTAAGTTGTTACGATTATTTAAATCGATTAACGTACCTTGCATTAAAAATTGACCATCTGGACTTGCGTAAAGCACGCCCTTATTAGTGATCAACTCTTTTAAGCCCGCTACTGGGCTTGGGTTAATTTGCTTTACAGTTACACCAAGCTCGGCAAATTTAGTAATAATAGGATCATTAGCATCTGGTGTTACAGCAACGCCATTTGCAAATGCACTAATACTTGTGCACAACATGGCACCTGCTAACATTAATTTTTTCATAACTTCTCTCTATCCTAAAAATACTTAATATATTGACCGGCTTAATAATATTTACTTTCAAACTTACGCTCGCGGATGATGCTCTGCGTGTACCGACTTTAACCGTTCATTGGCAACATGGGTATAAATTTGCGTCGTTGATAAATCGCTATGGCCCAACATCATTTGTACCACACGTAAATCTGCCCCATGATTTAATAAGTGCGTAGCAAAAGCATGGCGCATGGTATGGGGCGATAATGGAGACTCAACTGATGCCAAAATAGCATAGTGTTTAATTCTATGCCAAAAGGTTTGTCGCGTCATGCCTACTCCGCGCTTAGATGGGAACACAAAATCGGTGGCGTGTTTTATCATTTGTGCACGCCCACCCTTTAAAAACTGCTCCAGCCAATACATGGCTTCTTCACCCAGTGGCACTAAGCGCTCTTTATTACCTTTACCTTTTACAAACACCACTGCTTGGCGCAAATTAATTTGCTCCATACGAAGCCCAACAAGCTCGCTTACACGCAAACCCGTTGCATAAAGTAGTTCTAGCATGGCTTTGTCGCGCAGCCCCATCGCTTCTTCTGTGTTGGGCGCATTTAACAATGCCTCAACTTCAGCTTCTGAGAGTGTTTTAGGTAACGACTGTCCGGCTTTTGGTTGAGCTATGTTTAGCATGGGCGAATCACTAATTATTTTTTCGCGCACAAAGTACTGATAAAAACGCTTTAGCGCACTAATGCTACGTGCTGTACTGCGTGGTTTTAAACCTAAATCAACTCGATGCGCTAAGTAGCTTTCTATGTCTAGCCCCGTTACCGTCATTAAATTTTCGCCTTTTAAAAATAGGCAAAACTTATCTAAATCACTGCGATAAGCGCTTAATGTATTTTCGCTTACGCCTTGTTCTAAGTACAGGCTATCTAAAAAGGTTTCTAGGTAGTCGCTATTACTGCTCATACTGCTGTTATTTTCAAAAGAATCGTCAGATAGCGTTGTCACATTATGCTCTCATGCTTTGCTAAGGTATCAATTAAAAATACCTTACGGTAAACTTGAGCCTATCATATCAGGCAATTACACAGTGATAAATACGATGCAAATTGGTTTATTTTTTGGTTCTACTACGTGCTACACCGAAATGGCAGCAGAAAAGATTCGCGACATTATTGGTGCCGATATAGTTACCCTGCACAATATTAAAGACGAGCCACTAAAAAATGCAGAGCAGTACGACTTTATCATCTTTGGTATTTCAACATGGGATTTTGGTGAAATACAAGAAGACTGGGAGTCAAAGTGGGACGACATAGCCGACGTAAACCTAAACGGTAAAACCATTGCTTTATTTGGCATGGGCGATCAGCAAGGTTACGGGCAATGGTTTCAAGATGCGCTAGGCATGCTACACGATGAAATAAATACGCAAACATTTACTCAACTTGGTTTTTGGCCAAATGACAGTAGCTACGAGTTTGAAGCCTCAAAAGCATTAACCCCTGATGGTAAACAGTTTGTTGGTCTTGCGCTCGACGAAGACAGCCAATACGAGCTAAGCGATGAGCGTATTGCAACATGGGTTGAACAGGTAATGACTGAATATAGCGAAACGCTTTAATTAATTAGCTAATAAGTAAAAAGCCCGCAACTAGTTTAGTTGCGGGCTTTTTAACTAGGGTCTGTTGATCTTTTAAGGTTAAATTTGCAGCAGTCTGTTTGGTATTTAGGCAAGGCAGAGCCTATGCAGTGTGGTTATTCCCCATAAATGGGCGATAACGTAGCATTAATGCCAAACAGGCGCTGCCCAAAGGGTTCTTCCTAGGGGCGATCAACTCTTTGTTGCCTACATGGATGTAGGTAAGGGGCGTGAGCAGGACGCGGAAGCTTTGCTCGGTTTTTACTTAGCCCACTAGGTTACAAATCTCGCGCCGCGATTAAATAGCCCCTAGTTTGAAC
>NZ_JACJFB010000080.1:0-251 GCF_014164325.1 Pseudoalteromonas sp. SG43-4
TCCACCGTGTACGCTTAGTCACTTAACCATACAACCCAAACGGGTCTTTGTTTTGTGACAGTTTAACTTCGCCAGAAGTTAATATTGAATACTAAAGTAGATACCAATCAATCAACGTAAAACGTCAATCAAATGGCACTGAATGGTACTGCTACCATTCTTTTTTTACTTTTGAAAACTCTTGATAAATACAATGTATTCATCAGAATTTTATTATCAGCTTTTCCAAATTTTTAAAGAGCATATTAATT
>NZ_JACJFB010000081.1:0-250 GCF_014164325.1 Pseudoalteromonas sp. SG43-4
TGTGATTTCATGGAATGAAATTAAACTACTCACAATATTAGTGCTGCGCACCACTTCATCAACAAGTTGATTCGTATAAAAATGTCACAAATTACCCAATAACTAATCATTCATTTGTGACATATTTATTATTAATACTATTTTTATTAGTTACTACAAGCTTTCTACGAAAGCGCTGTGATTTCATGGAATGAAATTAAACTACTCACAATATTAGTGCTGCGCACCACTTCATCAACAAGTTGATTCG
>NZ_JACJFB010000082.1:0-240 GCF_014164325.1 Pseudoalteromonas sp. SG43-4
TTGTATTTATCAAGAGTTTTCAAAAGTAAAAAAAGAATGGTAGCAGTACCATTCAGTGCCATTTGATTAACGTTTTACGTTGATTGATTGGTATCTACTTTAGTATTCAATATTGACTTCTGGCGAAGTTAAACTGTCACAAAACAAAGACCCGTTTGGGTTGTATGGTTAAGTGACTAAGCGTACACGGTGGATGCCTTGGCAGTTGGAGGCGATGAAGGACGTATTAACTTGCGATAA
>NZ_JACJFB010000083.1:0-228 GCF_014164325.1 Pseudoalteromonas sp. SG43-4
AAATAACTGAAGAAATAAAAAATGCGGTACTAGCTCAGTTGGTAGAGCGCGACCTTGCCAAGGTCGAGGTCACGAGTTCGAGCCTCGTGTACCGCTCCAATTTCTAACCAAAAGAAATTGTAGTGATAGTAAATTTAGTTATGCGGTACTAGCTCAGTTGGTAGAGCGCGACCTTGCCAAGGTCGAGGTCACGAGTTCGAGCCTCGTGTACCGCTCCAATCTTTTTAT
>NZ_JACJFB010000084.1:0-227 GCF_014164325.1 Pseudoalteromonas sp. SG43-4
GGGGTACGATTCCATATAATCTGAAGCTTAGAGGCTTTTCCTGGAAGTATGGCATCAACAACTTCATCACCTTAGTGACTCGTCTCGTGTCTCAGTCTTAATAGCAACCCGGATTTACCTAAGTCACCAACCTACTCACTTTCACATGGACTACCAACGCCATGCTTGTTTAGCCTGCTCCGTCCCCCCATCGCAATTATATCGAGTACAGAAATATTAATCTGTTT
>NZ_JACJFB010000085.1:0-227 GCF_014164325.1 Pseudoalteromonas sp. SG43-4
GGGGTACGATTCCATATAATCTGAAGCTTAGAGGCTTTTCCTGGAAGTATGGCATCAACAACTTCATCACCGTAGTGACTCGTCTCGTGTCTCAGTCTTAACAGCAACCCGGATTTACCTAAGTCACCAACCTACTCACTTTCACATGGACTACCAACGCCATGCTTGTTTAGCCTGCTCCGTCCCCCCATCGCAATTATATCGAGTACAGAAATATTAATCTGTTT
>NZ_JACJFB010000086.1:0-227 GCF_014164325.1 Pseudoalteromonas sp. SG43-4
GGGGTACGATTCCATATAATCTGAAGCTTAGAGGCTTTTCCTGGAAGTATGGCATCAACAACTTCATCACCTTAGTGACTCGTCTCGTGTCTCAGTCTTAATAGCAACCCGGATTTACCTAAGTCGCCAACCTACTCACTTTCACATGGACTACCAACGCCATGCTTGTTTAGCCTGCTCCGTCCCCCCATCGCAATTATATCGAGTACAGAAATATTAATCTGTTT
>NZ_JACJFB010000087.1:0-227 GCF_014164325.1 Pseudoalteromonas sp. SG43-4
AAACAGATTAATATTTCTGTACTCGATATAATTGCGATGGGGGGACGGAGCAGGCTAAACAAGCATGGCGTTGGTAGTCCATGTGAAAGTGAGTAGGTTGGCGACTTAGGTAAATCCGGGTTGCTGTTAAGACTGAGACACGAGACGAGTCACTACGGTGATGAAGTTGTTGATGCCATACTTCCAGGAAAAGCCTCTAAGCTTCAGATTATATGGAATCGTACCCC
>NZ_JACJFB010000088.1:0-223 GCF_014164325.1 Pseudoalteromonas sp. SG43-4
TCTGTTACCGCTCGACTTGCATGTGTTAGGCCTGCCGCCAGCGTTCAATCTGAGCCATGATCAAACTCTTCAATTAAAAAGTTTTATGTCTTTCGACAGCTCAATGAATTCTGAATTTTTTAATATCTTTCGATATTGAATTGACTGTGCCGAAGCAACTTATAAATAAGTTACTTCTGTTGGTCACTCAGTTTTCAATTGAGACTCTAATTTGTTTGCCTCG
>NZ_JACJFB010000089.1:0-221 GCF_014164325.1 Pseudoalteromonas sp. SG43-4
GCTCAATGAATTCTGAATTTTTTAATATCTTTCGATATTGAATTGACTGTGCCGAAGCAACTTATAAATAAGTTACTTCTGTTGGTCACTCAGTTTTCAATTGAGACTCTAATTTGTTTGCCTCGTTACTTGCTCAATAAAGAACGAAGTAGCTTGGCTGTTAGAACTCAATCTGTACGAGTGCCCACACAGATGATTGCTTTATATTGTTAAAGAACGTT